>CAJQOK010000052.1 GCA_905479905.1 uncultured Aliterella sp. | reverse complement strand
CCAGCCGCTACAGGGGTTTTGCCGATCGCACTTGGTAAGGCAACGCGGCTATTACAGTATTTGCATCCAGACAAAGCTTACAAAGCCACAATTCGCTTAGGGGTAGTGACGGAAACGGACGATTTGGAAGGAGAAATTATTAGTCAAACCCCCGAAGTGAAAGTAAGCTTAGAAGAAGTTACTGAAGCTTTAAAGCAATTTACGGGCAAATTATCCCAAATTCCGCCAAAATACAGTGCAATTCAAGTGCAGGGAAAACGCTTATACGATTTGGCGCGGCGTGGGGAAACTATAGAAGTCCCGCCTAGGAATGTAGAAGTATATAAGTTAGAGATACTAGAATGGCGTAGTGGTGAGTATCCCGAAATTGATGTAGCTATTGATTGTAGTACGGGAACCTATATAAGAGCGATCGCCCGTGATTTGGGTACAGCTTTAGGTACGGGGGGGACTTTAGCTAAGTTAATTCGCACTCAAAGCGCTGGTTTTAGCCTCTTAGATAGCCTAACTTTCGACGAACTAATGCTACAGCTACAACAGGGAAGCTTTAGAGCGATCGCGCCGAGTGCAGTCTTACAGCATCTACCGCGTGTGACTTTAATTTTGCCCCTTGCTCAAAAATGGTGTCAAGGACAAATAGTTGCTGGGGATGAGGAGGTTTTAAGCAATTGCCCAGTACAAGTTTATCTTGAAGATGGCGACTTTTTAGGCATCGGTCATCAGGAAGACTTAGAAGTACGAAGTTTAATTCCCGATCTAGTCTACGAGCCAATGTAGAGATTTAAAGTTGTAACAACTCCTCTAATTGTTCTTGGCTTAAAGTGGTCAAAATAAACACTTCTTGAACCGTTTTACCTTGTCTAGCAATGATTTTAAAGCCCCCCCGAATTGGTACAGATACTCGGAGCAGCATTCGGGGAATATGACCTCTAGTTCTACTAATAACGCCGGGAGTTATGGTATGTATCCCCTCTAGCTTCGTCAAAGCTTCTAAAATCCGAATGAGTCCGGGAATATGAGTAGAGTGATTGAGTACAAGCCTGCCGCTAGTGGGTTTGACCATGATGGTTTAAGCTGCCTCTAGAGGAGCCATCGTTAAACCTGCACGTCTAAGTTGCTGATGATAAAGCTCGGCTTGTTCTTGTGGGCCTACCCAGACAATAGCTTGTCCGGCAAAGTGAATTTGATTAGTTAGTTCCCAAGCATTTTCGCTGCTCATGGAGGGAATGTAAGTTAGCAAGCATTTGGCTACGTGTTCAAAGGTGTTGAAATCATCATTTAAAACGATAATTTTGTAGTTGGGGTAAGTCTTAGGAGTAACTTCGCTCTTGCGAGTGGGAGCAATAGTCGGTGCTGAATTTGCCATTGAATGTAAAAGAGCCATAATCTGTCTAAAAGAGCTTGTTAAACTACATTCCAAGATACCAGAGGATAGAGAAATCGGATGATTAGGCTATAAATAAATCCCTGTAGAGACGTTCCGGTGGAACGTCTCTACACTTTTTAGCAACGTCTCTACACTTTTTAGCGCCAATCGTCCCAGTCTTCATTAAAAATAGAGGTATCTGGGAAAGCGGTAGGATTGCCTTGTTCCTTCAATCGCAGTTTGAGCGCTGCTAATTGGGGTTCTTGTTGGGGTAATTGATCGACTAATTCGTAAGGTGCGATCGCCCGATCTAAACTAAAAGCCGCCGTAGTTCCCGCCGCCGCTCCCGATGACCACTCAAAGGAATGCACTCGATAAGCCGCCGCCGCAATGTGGCTTGTGGCAATACTTTTGCCTGCTACGAGCATATTGTCGATCTTTTGGGGAATCATTGCCCTTAAAGGAATTTGAAATGGGTAAGCTTGTCCTGCACCTCGTCTTTCGCCAGGACGCTCGATATTTCCTGGAGTTTCGGGGGGGCTTTTGAGCATACAAGGATGAAAATCTATGGCATAGTGAGCAATACCTACAGAGTCAGGATATATTGTCGAACGCGATCGCCCGATTTTTTTCACAGATTCACCACCAATTACAGCAGTGGCTTCTAATCCTGATAGCGCCGCTTTTAAACTGCGATAAGTTTCTGGCGATAAAGTTTCCGTATAGTATTTATCTGTATAATCGCGGCGAGAAATATCAATTTCCCACACTGTAAAGCCTTGAATCTGTCCCCAACTAGGTCTACCAATTATCCGCCGTCCTTCGCGCATATAAGGATACTTAGACAAGCCGTTGACGGTTCCCATCGGGGAATCTAAGCCAGACAAGTAGCGGTAATTTGGTTCGGGTTGCTTGACTCCTGCACCTAGTTGAGAGTCGGTTGTTCCCGCTACTAGCCAGTAATAATAGCCTTGGGAAATTTCTTCGGCTTTACGCAGACTTTCAACGCGCAATCCTCCCATCCACTGTCCCGGTTCTAGTTGTTTGGTCGCTTGCAACTGGTCACGAGCGTAGACTAAATTATCGTTTTTTGTCCCTGGGCGATAGTCATTTCCCCAAGTCCAGTTTTGCATCGATATATCGCCCGGTGTGGGGTTTGTAAATTCAACCCCGCCAAAACTGGCTGTTTCCCCTTTTCCCGGACTCCATATGCGGCGGTAAGTAAAAACTAACGGAAAACTCGCCAAACGCTGCAACTCGTAACTATAGTAGCTGGAATACTGAAGATAAAACGGCGGCATAGTTTGAACTTGGGGTTCTTTTGTTGCCTCCATTGCGTAAGTATAAGTAAATCCTTGGGTGCAATAAGGATCGTTAGTTTCACTAGAGGAGGAGGGTTCTAAGTAAGAACGCGCATCAATTCCCAGCCTGTAAGGGACATCTGCCAGCGCCACTAATTCTCCCGTTTCAGTAGCATCAACTACGTACCAGTTGGGAGCGTTACTTGTAGCTAGAGGGCTGTTTTTCTTTGGTTTGGCGGGGACAAAATTAATAATACTTTTGTCAAAGTTAGCTGAATTTGCGTAAGTGTAGGCTTCAGTAATTGTTTGCGATAAAGGCTGAGTATTGAGTGGTGGTGCGTTTTTGGCTGGGCGGTGTTGAATTGCGATCGCACTACTAACTATATTCGGTGTCCGTTGCAATTCTTTAACTACAGTATTGGGAAAAAACTTAAACTTACCTTTACCTTTTTTTGCCGCATCTAATAATAAGCTCGATAAAATCTCATTCCCATCGCGGGGAAGGAAGCAAGAATCGCTTACCCAACAGTCTCCAGGGTTCAATTCTCTATATTTTCGTTCAATGCGCGATCGCAATTCCAAATAACCACGAGGATATAATAATTTTGCTCTTTGCGTTGGTCGCTCATCTAGGGCGGAGGTTCCTTGAGCAGATATTTGTCCTCCCACCCAGTCGGTAATCTCTGTTAGACAAACAGTTTTCCCACCAAGCAAGCCTTCGTAGGCTGTAGCCACCCCACTCAGTCCACCGCCAACGACTAATATTTCACATTCAACAGTTTGGTCAGCACTTCTAGGAGGAGCAGCCATTGCAACGGGAGTGAAGATTGCAATCAATGTCAGACTAACAAGCGGAGCCTTCATATACTCAAGTTTTTTTAACGTAGGAGGTCTAGATAGCCTTAGACGTTACCATTTCAAAAATGTTTATGGCAAGCCTTTGTTACTTCAGTATTTATCTTTACAAACTGCAACATAGAAATTTGGTAATGGGTAATGGGTAATGGGTAATGGGTAATTGGTAGTAATTTTAATGAACAATTCCCAATGCGGTATGAATGAGGGAGACAGGAGAGTAGAGACAAGGAAAAATCATTACCCTTTCAGCAACGCCAAAAATTTAACAATAATTTGCGATCGCATTTTACAGACTTACTGTAATAATACCGTTTCAAATTTATTGCTAGGCGCTCAGTACAGTGTCAAATTATTACACAAAAACTATCTCTGCACCTGACGCATCCGCAAAATTACATAAATTATAAAAATCTATGCAAAACATTCCGTAGAACCCACCACGCAAGTTGAATATTAAGTATGGCAATCTTGAAAAGTAAACAAAGATTGGAATTTTCCAGTAATCACCCCTAGAGTCGCTCTATAACTTTGTACTATGAATATACTAAATAGCCCGAACAACTTTCCTCTGTGGCAATTTTTAAACCAGCCCGTCTTTAATAGCCAAACTAAATTAATCTTAAATCCGCGCCAGTTTGACCATTTATACAAAATTGATTTACTAGAGCGTTGCTTGACCCAAGAATGTAGCTCTAAAAAACCTTATGTAACTGAATAAGTTAAAAATTATTTAATGTGTAGATTTAAAAATGCTCAAATTTATCACAAATTGGGCATTTTTGCTATAAATACTCCTACTCTCATTATTTAGAGTATTAACCGTTTTAGCTCGTTATTTAAAATAATATTAATTTCTTTACCATCAAACATTGACAATTGAGACTCTACAAAGCCCATAGCCTCTATACTGACGAAAACACAATATGTATAACAGTTTATGGAAAACGCAGAAGCAGATTCGCTAAAGCGCGTGTTTGGACTGCCGACGCTGGTTATTTATGGCGTAGGGGATATTCTTGGCGCGGGAATTTATGCCCTAGTTGGTAAAGTAGCCGGAATTTCAGGTACTTTGGTATGGGCTTCATTTATGACTGCAATGGTTGTTGCTGCATTCACAGCTTTAAGTTATGCCGAACTTGGTAGCCGATTTCCTCAAAGTGGAGGCGTTGCTTACTTCGTTCATAAGACATTTCACAACCATTTGCTCTCAACTTTAGTCGGTTGGATAATGTTTTGTACCTGCTTAGTTTCAATGGCGACAGGGGCAAAAGCCTTTGCTGGCTATTTCAACACTTTTGGAGCCACAGCCTTTGCTGGCTCTCTCAATAATGTTCCTGATTGGTTTGTAATCTTGGCGCTGTTTTCTGCTCTAGCTTACGTCAATTTTAGAGGCATGGAAGAATCTTCAGCCCTAAATATTGTTTGTACGACGATTGAAACTTCGGGGCTAGTTATTGTTATTTTAGTTGCCAGTTTGTTTTTATTTGGGAGTACCGAGGCAACAGCTAGTGCAAGTACCATCTCCCCAGCGCCAGCTATTGGTTTAACTGCAATTTTTAAAGGCGCATCTCTTGCCTTTTACGCCTTTATTGGGTTTGAAGATATTGTCAATGTTGCCGAAGAAGTCAAAAATCCTGAACGCAACGTACCTAGAGCCATTCTGCTATCATTGGGCATTGCAGGAGTTGTGTACATCCTTGTTTCTTGGCTAGCAACCCAGGTACTAAGTCCAGTAGACCTTGCCAACTCTAAAGCTCCTTTGCTTGATGTAGTAAGTCAAGCGCGACCTAATTTTCCGCGATTTATTTTTACCTTTATTCCGTTATTTGCGATTCTCAATACG
>CAJQOK010000051.1 GCA_905479905.1 uncultured Aliterella sp. | reverse complement strand
TTGCCTTTGTAGGTGCTACTGCATTGGCATTATGGATTGCCACGAGACACGCACGGATCATTTTTACCTCGTCAGGCAGATTGCGGATTTCTTGCTTTGCATCCTCGCAAAGGGATTCCATCGCCGACTCGTTATTGCTCTCAATTGCCGCTTCTAGCTGATTTTTCAGCTTTTGCAATCGATCTTGCTGCTGTTGAGGAATTAGAGAGGCGCATAGTTCAATTAACTGTTTACATTCATTCACCAGGTACTCGGCTTCCGAACGCTGCTTCGACATGGACACTTGCAGCTTTTTCAGGTTAGCTTGAGCGCGATCGCGCATATCGGTGCGCTCCTCCCCTGTTTTCGCGTCGATGATTTGGTTTGTTGCTTGGACAACTGGGACTGCTAGTTTTAACGCTTCTTTAACTCCAAAATCAGTTAAATCTTGAGCGTTGAGATCCTCAATAGTCTGCTCTAAATCTTTATTAATTTTTTCGTCCGAGCGACCGCGAGAGAATGTACAACTTACTCTAACTGAAGGATCGTTCTTCAAAGTAGCTGTAGTTTTCAAGTCGCTGTTCTTTTCGTCAAGTTCCAGGTTGACCATTACTTCCGTACCTTGTGGGTAGTCTTTGTCTAATCCCAACCACATATTCCCAATACTTTCATCTGCCTTGACTCCATCTAACTTTTCCCTTACTTTATCAGGGCTAAAAAACTCAAAGTGAATCAGGCGTTGCCCATCAGCAACCGTCTTAAATGTATGTGCGGTTGTTATTGGGAGAATATCACCCTGACTGATAACTTTATATCGGGGGTCAGATACCAGTTTGATGAAATAATCGCGGGAAACAGTTGTTACTTTATTTGTCAGACCTGCTGCAACTATTGCTGCTCCTTCTGCCACAGCGTACATGGGGCGGGGATGCACCACAACCTTGTCTGCTCCAAAGGCTTCTCTGACTTTGCGTTGTACTAGCGGAATTTGGGAAGAACCCCCAACTAATACCACCACATCCACCATATCTGGGGGATATTCTGACAATCGCAGTGCTTCATGGCAAATCTTGATAGAACGCTCTACCAAGGGCATAATCATTGCCTCAAAATGCTCGCGGGTAATTTCAACTTCAACGGGTACAGCGATTCCTAATTCGTCCAGCAAGGGAGTGGCAGGAATGATTCGAGCTACGGTAGCACTGCTCAATTCAACTTTGGCGCGTTTTACTCCCATCTCAAGGTCTGCCATAAACCGCACTTTCTGATAGTGGGGCATTTTGGCAATTAAACTGTCAATATCTGATAGCCCTTCTTGTTTGGCAACTTGCTCTTTAACAAACTGAATGATGCGAGAGTCAATATCATCTCCTCCTAGCCACAAGTCCCCTGCCTTACCGTTTTCAATAAACTGAGTTCCGGCTGCTGTAATCAGGGAAGCATCAAATGTCCCACCACCAAAGTCATAAACTAAAATCGTCTTCACATCTTCCCCAGATGGGGAATATCCGTAGGAGATAGCAGCCGCCGTAGGCTCTGGTAGCAGTTCTTGGAGAGTTAATCCAGCTTTAAAAGCGGCGGTGCGGGTGGAGGAGCGTTGCTTGTCATTGAAATACGAAGGTATTGTAATTACTGCTTGGTTAATTACTTCATCTGACTTTCCAATTGCCTTACGATAGGCTTGGGCATTTTGCACCACTTTTTTGAGAATCTCAGCAGAAATATCCTCTGGTTGATATTCTTTACCTCCTAGCCAAACTGCAATACCGTTGTCTGTACCCTGCGTTGGTTGGGTAATTTTATAGCCAATTTGAGACTTTTGTTGCTGTACTGCTGAATCGCCAAAACCGCGCCCCATCAAACGCTTGATGGACATAATTACGTTTTCAGGATCGTGCCGTAACTGATTGTAGGCTTTCTCTCCTACTAAAAATTTGCCTTGCTCATAAGCAACTACTGAGCGTGTTAATTTCCTATCTGGAGGTGTGTTGTCTTCAGATGTGACAACCTCAACTTGAGCCTCTTTAAAAGCTGCAACGGAGTTGGTTGTACCCAGATCAATGCCGATTGCTTTACCCATTACTTGTTTTCACCTTGGCGATTTTATAAACTATTTGTGTAATGCTTACGGAGCAGATTTTGTCCTAAGTCGTAAGCAAATTAGAAGTTTTAAATATAGATGCTCAACTAAAATAATTGAATTATTACTTTGATGTGCAACTTATAAGGATTAAGACAGATTAACGAGCTATATGACTACAGCGAAATTACGGATAATGTCTTGCATAGCTGCGTATTTACGCAAAATTACGGATAACGATACAAAAAAGCGATCGCAACCTTGTAACAGTTAAAAGCGATCGCCTGATTCAGTTATAAATAGAGAAATATAAATTTATCCTTCTAATTCCTCTACTAATTTAGGAACTCCATCCGTCAAAATTTCCTGCCCTGTGGTTGTAACTAACACATCATCCTCAATCCGAATCCCGATCCCACTCCAACGCGGATCTATCTCAAGCTGATCTTCAGCCGGGGGAGTATTAG
>CAJQOK010000050.1 GCA_905479905.1 uncultured Aliterella sp. | reverse complement strand
TTACATACTATATACTTATTTTAAGCTAACCATCGGCAACAGGGAAGTTAGATTAAGGCTAATTTTTGCATGAGACAAAGTTATCGTCGGCTTTAAACAGGTTATTAGCTTCATTCTTGGCTAAATTACTCAAATCAGCCCAAAATCTTAGCAAGTTGAGCAATAAATCATTTTTTAATCTAGGTCAAAGATATTTTTTCAACCATTGGCGTACAACCCAATAATAATTGAGCAGATTGAGCAAAGTTTTGGGGACAACCACTAACACAAAAGCGAGTAGGAAGCGGGGGAATAGCGGTATTAGTCAAGCCAAGTAGATCGAGTTGTTGAGTAGCCGTTGCTACCACAGGAATAGCAGGATCGAGCAACTTAACCCTAGGTGGCAATAGCAACCGCAAGATCGGCTCTAAATGGGGATAGTGAGTGCAACCGTAGACTAAACTATCAATATTTTCTGCCAACAATGGAGTTAAATATTGCTGGGCTACTTGGGCTGTATAAGGATCGAAAACGCGGTTTTGTTCGATTAAAGGCACAAATTCAGGACAAGCAACTTGCCAAACTTGGAGTGTAGGATCGATAGCTTTAATTGCTTGCTTATAGGCATTACTAGCAACGGTTGCGGGAGTTGCTATTACTCCAATCCGCCGACCGAGCTTTGCGGCAGCCAAAGAACCCGGTAAAATTGTGCCAACAATGGGAATGGGAAACTCCGCTTGCACCGTTTTTAATACTAAGGCAGAACTGGTGTTACAAGCCATGATTACCATTTTTGCTTGTTGGTGTAACATCCAATTGATAATTTCCCGGACAAACTGTAAAATTTCTGCTGTTGAACGAGTACCGTAAGGAACTCGCGCAGTATCGCCGAAATAAATAATTGATTCAAGAGGCAATTGACGCGCCACTTGACGGAGTACTGTTAGACCGCCAACACCACTATCAAAAATGCCGATACAAGCAGATTTTGGAATATTTAAGGCTGTAGTATTCAGCGAAACAGAAGATTGAGACACAGGCTAAAAGATTACGGGTTTTGTTGTAGATATTGCAAGATGCCACGAGCGATCGCTTCAGCCATCTGATTTTGATAAGCTGTCGTTCCCAACCGGGGAGAATCGATCGCCCCTGTAACAAAACCAACTTCTACTAATACCGACGGCATGGTACTTTTACGCAAAACGTAGAATCTTGCTTTGCGGACACCGCGATCGCGTACATTTACACTGCCCAAAATACTATTATGAATAGTCCGTGCCAAACGCTGACCACTTTCGTAGTAATAAGTCTCCAAACCATTGACATCACTGCGGTTAGCAGGCATGGCGTTCGCATGGATGCTGACAAACACCTTCGCATTTGCCCGGTCGGCAATTACTGGTCTTGGCCCCAAATCGACAAAGTAATCGCTATCTCGCGTCATTACTACTTGGATGCCTTGTTGCTCTAAAAGTGCCGCTACTTTTTTCGATATTGGCAAAATTACATTTTTTTCTTGTAATCCTCTAATCCCAATTGCACCAGGATCTTTGCCCCCATGTCCGGGGTCAATAGCTACTACTGTCCGTTTTTGACCAACAGTACGCGGTTTAACTGACGGTGTAGGATTCTTTGGCGGTGGAGTAGTGGGAATAGAAATTACATCTGGTGTTGTGGGCGATGGGGGAAACAATGCCCCAGAGAGGCGTTGCAACGACAATGCTAATAATTCTGGTGACGGTTGATTTAGTTCTCCTACCCGCACTCCCGCCGCAGGTAACACCGAAATTAACACTGTTCGAGGCGATGGTTGTTGCAATCGGACTCTTAGCAAAGGACTATTACTATTTAAGTTAGGCCCTCTCACCTGCCGCGCCAATTGGGTATTAGCAAAAGTAATTCGATATAATCCCGAAGAACGATCCCAGCCGCTTGTATAAGTTAGACTTTGATCGGTTTTGATTAATAATTGGCTGCCATCGCCGTTAAATTCTACCGATTCAATAGTTGCAACTCCCGGTGCTGGCTGGACAGAAGTAGTTGTACTGGCGACAGTGGTATTTCTAACTGCGCTAATACCACCTACAGGCAGCACTGTTATTCCCCCAAACCGACTAACTGCCGCTTCCCAATCAGGGCTTCCAGTATTTACCTGCATCGCCATCCTAACTACAGGCGGTGAAGATTGAATTTGAGAGAGCTTAATATTGCCCACCCCAAACCGATTTACTTTAGTATTGGCGGCTGCTAGGGGCGACAAAGCTGCTCCTGTTAAGTCAACGTTGATTTGGGAGCGATCGCTACTACGACTGACCTTAATGCTCGGAGTGCCACCTCCACGAGTACGGACAAATAAACCATCGGCGGTTGCTTGGATATTGTGAATTTGCACAATGGCGGCATTAGCCGCCGTTCTCCTACTACCGGAGTTTTTATTAGGCTGCGCGATCGTAGGAACAACTGTAAAGACTTTGCTATTGCTCGATCTAACCACTGGAGATAAAGGGCGCTTGGTCAAAGGAGCCGCCGCTACTTTTTGCGGTGTGGGCAATTGTACCGTCCACTGGCTAGAAGAAACACCGCGAACTTTGATCAAGTTTGGATCTAATTT
>CAJQOK010000049.1 GCA_905479905.1 uncultured Aliterella sp. | reverse complement strand
AACGTAGTAATTTTAGATCCAGATGTAGCAGAGATATTTCGAGATTCAGCTTCCGTTAATGAAGCATTACGATTACTTGCGAAGATTGCGAAGTCTGTGACGAGCTAATAATCTTGTAACCAAAGACTCGTGAAGATTATGGAAATAACATCTTCTGATGAAACTCAGCCTGATGACGATGATTTATCAATAGAGTATATCTTTGATTACAAGAAAGCAAAGCCTAACCGATTTGCTGCACAAGCTAAAGGACGAAAAATGACAGTAGTTGTTTTAGATGAAGATGTTGCTTAAGTTTTCTCTACCCCAGAAGCTGTCAACAAAGTTCTTAGAGCGTTGATTGAGACAATGCCCTAAGTTTTTTCAGCTATGTGGCAATCTCAATGTATCTGAACCCATTTTTACCCAACAAAGTGCGATCGCGTTTTTACAAGCAAGTCCAAGAATTGCGAGACAAAATGCAAAGTAAAATAAACCAATTAATTAATTCGACATTGTTAGAATGCTTTAATTACAAGTCTTTTATTGGTGTCATAGCATTAAATCAGCAAGTACGATCTAGTAAAAAATAGTTCTATGCCAACAAAGATCGAAGTAGTTAGAGCTAGTATTTTCAAATATTTAGCTTATCTCAACGATGGCGATTATATGGCGGCGATTGCGAACTCAATGCCCTTATCTGAATTTTATAATACACTTAGCATCCTTCTTCAGTCAGAGGATAACGAGACTGTTGGTTTGACTACCTTGTTTGTTACAGACTTGGTAATGGCTGGTTTTGAACACCCTGACTGTGCAGAATTTAGAGAGCAATATCCAAGCTCTTTAGTTGTCAAAACCCTTGAGGAGATGGTTTTTTCTACAGATCATTATATTTGTACTACAGCAGCTTACACTCTGGGAAAAACTGGTAGTTACAGTAGCGCCAGTACTATCAACCGAGCTTTTTTTAGGCTACGAGATGTTGCTCCGCTTGCACTACCCAGAATAATGGGAGAGATGGGATGGCTTGGAGCCGAAAACTTTTGGGAACTGCTAGATTCAATGATGTCTAGCCCAGTTTATGTTACTCGTTGGGCGGTGCTTGATGTGCTACGAGAATTTATTGGCAATGATGCAAGGGAAGAAGATCAACTATATCAACGCAAACTTAGATGTGTTGAGCAGTTGAGACAAGACTTAAATAGCTATGTGTGCTTAGAGGCGGAGTATGAGTACCAATTACTAATATTTCGTTGTGAGAGTCATGAATTACCGAAAGCAGAGCGTAGAAAGAAGCGTAAGGATCTGATACGTAAATATAAACCAGTACACTGCTTTGCGGAGATTTCAGTCAAGTTTATAAACGATTTGCATAACCAGACATTAAAAAAATACTCTATATCCGAACTTGAATTATTTATAGATAAAATATTTGAAAGTAAAGCACTGTAGGCTAACCAGGTTTTAAAAGTAAATTAGACAAATCTGTTTAACATACATAAATCTATGCCCACAGTGGCAAATTTTGGGAAACAAAGCATGATCCCATTTATACAATTAAGCCTAAATTGATTAAGCAACGAGATAAAGCGCGATCGCGCCTTTTGAAAGATAAAGATATTCAAGTTGTAAAGCAGTTTCAGTAAAGGAGCTATCTATATCACTCCAAGAATTGAAAGAGCAAGTTTTCAAGCTACCCAAGCGCGATCGCAAGAACCCTAGTCAGTGCCATAATTGAATCTCTGCAAGAAGATGATAAGGTTTCTCAAAGCGATCGCGCGCTGGCGCGATCGCAGAGCTTCGCCGTTTTTTCAAGATGCGGAACTGCTATTTCAAGCGATTGAATCATCATTTTTTATGATGGCAACACCCAAAAGAAAATTAATTGCAGAACTCAGCTACCTTCAACACATAATAATAGCAGAGTAAATAAATTGGTATATGTTCGCACAATTGCTAGAACAGCGAATGCACTGGGTTCGCTGGATATTAACTATCGGGTGGCTTTTGGTGATCGCTTCTCTATTCTACGATCCTTGGACATCAGTGTTAACCGAACCAGATCATACCTGGAGTCCATTGCGGCTACCCAACGCCTGCGTTCAAGTCCAAAACCAATGTTTATCCGAGCAACCTTACCCATTAGGGACAACTCTATTTTGGGGAGCTATTGTCCCCTCGGCAATCTTTATTTTGTTGGTGTTTGGACACGAGCTATGGCGGCGGATTTGCCCCTTATCATTTTTATCCCAAATTCCTCGCGCCCTGGGTTGGCAAAGACAATTTAAACGAGAAAATAAAAAGACTGGCAAAGTACGCTATGAATTGGCAAAGGTTAACTCTGATTCTTGGCTGGGCAAAAACTATCATTATGTGCAGTTTGGCTGGCTGTTTGCCGGGTTATGTGGGCGAATTTTATTTTTTAATGCCGATCGCCTAGTATTAGCAGGTTGGTTGCTATTTACAATTGTGGCAGCGATCGCCGTAGGCTATTTTTACGGGGGTAAGTCTTGGTGTCAATACTTCTGCCCGATGGCTCCGGTGCAAAGCATCTACAGCGAACCAGGAGGCTTGCTAAGTAGCAAAGCCCATATGAGCGATCGCACTATTACTCAATCTATGTGTCGCACTGTACTACCTGATGGTCAAGAACAAAGTGCTTGTGTGGCTTGCCAAAATCCTTGCATTGATATTGACTCTGAACGCACCTATTGGGACAGCTTAAATAAGCCCCAAACTTCGTTTCTGCGCTATGGCTACGTAGGCTTAGTAGTTGGCTATTTTATTTATTACTATTTATATGCAGGCAACTGGAATTATTACTTTTCCGGGGCATGGCTGAGGCAAAGCGACCAACTAGCATCCCTGTTTAACCCTGGACTCTATCTTTTTGGACAATCTATCAATATTCCCAAAATAGTTGCCGTTCCCCTGGTGCTAGGCGGCTGTACGGCGATCGCCTATTGGCTAGGACGTGGGATCGAAAAACGCGCAAAATCTTACAGTCGGCGACATTATCCAAATCTGGCGATTGAGACGATTCGACATCGTATTTTTACCCTTTGTACTTTTGGAATCTTCAACTTTTTCTTTATCTTTGGGGGTCGTCCTTTAGTTCAGCTTTTACCTTTATCGGTGCAATATATCTACGACTTGGGTTTGGTTTTGCTAAGTACCCTTTGGCTTTATAAAACTTGGCGACGCAGCCCCGATTTTTATGCTCGTGAAAATCTAGCTAGTCGATTCCGCAAGCAATTGGAAAAGTTGCAGCTAAATGTTTCGCAGTTTTTAGAAGGACGTGCGCTTAGTGACCTCAATACGCACGAAGTGTATGTATTAGCCAAAGTCCTACCTGGCTTTACTCGCGAGAAGCGACACCAAGCATACAAGGGAGTGGTTCAAGAAGCGTTAGAGGAAGGCTATGTTAACTACTCCAGTAGTTTAGAAATTTTGCAACAAATGCGCCAAGAGGTAGGTATTACCGACGACGAACACCGTCAAGTGCTGGAAGAATTGGGTATTGAAGATCCTGAGTTACTCAACCCCAATCGTCAACGCAGCTTAGAAAATCAGATTCGCTTAAGTGGCTACCGTAAATCCCTTGAGCGGTTGATGGCTTTGCAAAGAAAACAGAGCGATCGCGCTACTCTCCCAGATTCAGCCGCAATTCGTTCCCTACGTCGCCAATATTCAGTTTCACCCCAAGAAGAAGATTGGATTTTGAGGGGATTTTCAGCAAATGCAAGCAGCGTCAATAAGGCAGAGTTTCTTTTGGCTCAATTACCCGAATTGATTAGTTGTTACTACGCTTTAAATCAACCGATGCTCCACGAGCA
>CAJQOK010000048.1 GCA_905479905.1 uncultured Aliterella sp. | reverse complement strand
AATATTCGATTCTTGGCGCAGTTGTTGACAGACTCCGTAGCCATCAAGCTTGGGCAGCATCACATCTAAAACGACAAGGTTGGGAATTTCCTTATGGAAGATATCTAGTGCCTCAAGTCCATCGACCGCAGTTACAACTTCGTACCCAACCATTGACAAGCTAGTTGCCAAGACTCGACGAATGCTGGTTTCATCATCAACGACTAAGATTTTTGATATTTTGTTTTTCAATTTTATTAACTCTCTTATAACAGATATGTTTTAAAAAGCTTTAATTTGATTAGTAACACTGATAAAAAATAGAAAATATAGTTGGAGAAATCATCAATAACAGAACCTAAAGAAAAACTCTTTACAGACTTGTGAGACAAAAACTAATTTTTACCAATGTTCACCTAATAGTCGCCGATTAAGATTTTTGATAATATAAATAACAGTTCCTTATACTGCTACTTAGAATAATTTTTACCAAGCTTTTCTTAAGCAAGTCCAGCTAAATTAAGAGTCTCTAGACCTTTACAGTAGAAACTGTTAATTAATTCGACTTGAATGTAAGTATAAAAAAACTAGGTGAAGATTTTGTGAAAAAGTGATTAAATAATTATAAAATATGTCTGAAGTAGCAATAAATTGAGATTAACTGCAACCAAAATTTGAGTTGAAAATACTTACTTATTCAACTGTAATCACGGATACTAAGTAGCAAAAGTTATAATTTTTATTACTTATTTGTTTGGGGATATTCCTAGGGGCAGATGTGTCAAAAAACGTAATACTTATGTAGCAAAGATTAATAGTAATCTATGAAAATTCTGCTAGTGGAAGATGATGATGGGGCAGCTTCAGTGCTGAAGAATACTCTTACAGAGCATCATTATCTAGTAGATTTAGCAACGGACGGTCAGGCTGGGCTGTCCCTTGCTGAAGCATTTGCTTATGACCTAATTTTGTTAGATATCATGTTGCCAAAGCTGGACGGTCTAGAGTTTTGTAGACAGTTACGCAACGGCAAGAATGACACGCCAATTCTGCTAGTGACAGCTTTGGATAGTAGCACTAGCAAAGTCATTGGGTTAGATGCTGGGGCTAATGATTATCTTGTCAAGCCTTTTGACACCAACGAATTATTGGCTCGGATTCGGGCTTTGGTTCGTCGCGTTACTCCTGTTCGCTCCTCAGTGATAGAGGTAAGAAATCTCAAGCTAGACTCTAGTAGTTGTAGGGTGAGTTGTAATGGAGAGCTTTTACATCTAACTGCTAAAGAATATACGCTACTGGAGCTACTTTTACGTAACAGTCACCGGATATTTAGCCAAAGTCTCCTGCTTGAGTGTCTTTGGTCATCGGATAAAAAAATCCCTTTAGAGAATACTGTTAGAGCGCACATTAAAACTTTACGGCAGAAACTTAAGCTTGCTGGGGCAGATGGATTGATTGAGACAGTCTATGGACTGGGGTATCGGCTTAAATTAGAGAAAGATGAAGTTAAGCATCAGTCGGCGGTAACAGTTCGCTTCCAAGGTAATGCTAACGATGCTGTAACCAAAAAAGAGCAGACTCAACCACAAATCTCGTCTTCACTAGCAGCCCTTTGGGAGCGATTTAAGCCTCAGTACGTAAGTCGCATCACAGTTTTAGAATCAGCTACAAAATCTTTAGTTGCAGGTACGCTAACCCAAGAACTAAGGCAGCAAGCTCTAGGAGAAGCCCACTTGCTGGTTGGATCTCTAGCAAGCTTTGGTTTTGCTGAAGCTTCGCGTCTATGCCGTGAAATTGAACAGATTTTTCGAGATGGAGTTAAATTCAGTGAGGAGCTTGAACATCTTAAGCAACTGGTTGTAGGGTTGCGGCAAGAATTAGAACAACCGAATGCCACAAGCGAACCACCTGCTGAAGATCAGGTTACTGTCAAACAACAACTGCAAATGTTAATTGTGGATAATGATGTCCAACTGGGCGAACAGTTAATCAAAGAGGCGACAATCTGGGGAATTCAAGCTCTTATAGCTACAAATATTACCCAAGCACGAGATGCGATCGCCCAAAAATGCCCGGATGTAGTGTTGCTCGATCTATGCTTTGACGGTTTAGCCCAAAATGGTCTAAATCTGTTAGCAGAACTAACGACTAAAAATCAAAATTTACCAGTGCTGGTATTTACGGCTCTTGAAGATTTTGCCAACCGGATAAAAGTCGCACGTCTAGGGGTACAGACTTTTTTGTCTAAACCTGCACTTCCGGCTTCAGTATTGGCAGCAGTTACTCAGATGCTACAGCAATCTAAAATCGTTCAGGCAAAAATTTTGGTCGTGGACGATGATCCTCAGATGCTAGATATTCTCCGCACTTTACTAACGCCTTGGGGATTTATACTAACACTGCTGGATAATCCCCAGAATTTTTGGACAACGTTAGAGGCAACTAACCCCGACTTGCTGATTCTAGATATAGAAATGCCTAATTTAAATGGCATCGATCTGTGTCGGGTAGTACGAAACGACCCACACTGGAGTGAATTACCCGTACTGTTTCTATCTGCTCACAGGGATATAGAAACTGTGAATGGCGTATTCGTAGCAGGTGCAGATGACTATGTGAGTAAACCAGTTCTAGGGCCAGAATTAATCGCGCGCGTCCTAAATCGGCTAGAACGAACATTCATCTTCCGTAAGCTGGCGGAGACTGATATCCTAACTGGTATTGCTAATCGCCGCAAATCTATTCAAGAACTCACCCGCCTGTTGCATCTAGCCCAGCGCCAAGGTCAACCAATGTGCTTTATTATTTTGGATTTTGACCACTTTAATCAAGTTAATAACAAGTACGGTCATGACGCTGGCGATCGCGTGCTAAGTCGATTTGGAGCGCTGCTATTGCAGACCTTCCGTAGTGAAGATGTGGTAGGTCGTTGGGGCGGCGAGGAGTTTGTTGTGGGCTTATATGGTGCAACTGAAGTTCAAAGCAAGGCTCGACTGACAGAGTTACTAGAAATTATGCGTCAGCAGGAGTTTACCAGCGCTAGAGGTGAGAAGTTCCGGGTGACTTTTAGTGGCGGGCTATCTCAGTACCCAGAAAATGGTAGGGATTTACAAGCGCTTTATCAAACTGCTGATGTTGCCCTTTACAAGGCTAAGGCGAAGGGACGCAATCAAATAGTAAGCTCGTAAGTTATATTGTCGCAGTATCACCCCGGTACTTGATTAATCCTAGCAAGCTCGGCGATCGCACTTACTAATTGCTCTGGCTCAACTGGTTTAGCAATATGCCTTTGAAAACCAGCATTGAAAGTCTCCCTTTGCTCCTCTCCTCTCACATAAGCTGTCAGGGCGGCGGCAGGAATCTGCCCCCCTAATTCTGCACTAAGCTCTCTCACTTGACGGATAAGCATATAGCCATCTTCTTCCGGCATCCCAATGTCTGACAGCAGCACATCGTATTCTCCAGGATTTGCTGTTAGAGTATTGAGTGCATCTCGTGCTGAACTAACCGCCGTTACTTGGGCTGCATACTGTTCAAGAATTGTTTTCAGTAACTCTCGTAAACCCGCGTCATCATCAACGACAAGTACCCGCAATCCCTCCAGAAGGGAGGAGTTAATGGAGTAATGGGGCGGTGGAGTAAGATTTGTTTTCTCCCTATTTGTCATGTTTAAAAGTGGCAACTGCACTGTAAATGTCGCTCCCTGCTCAACTCCTGGACTTTCGGCATAAACCTGGCCACCGTGCAACTCTACCAAATGCTCCACAATCGATAGCCCCAGTCCCAGTCCACCCTCTGAACAAGTGCTACTGCTATTGGCTTGACGGAAGCGTTCAAAAACGTAAGGTAGAAAGTCAGCGCTAATACCTTGACCTGTATCGCTCACTTCAATTTTGGCAAAGGAGCCAATGCACTCAAGTTTGACTGTAACTCGTCCTCCGACGGGGGTAAACTTGATGGCGTTAGAAAGCAAATTCAAGATCACCTGTTGTAAGCGGTCAGGATCTCCAGAAATCTCTATTGTCTCTGATTCAAGTACGGCTTTTATTTGAATATTTTTAGCCTCCGCCGATAGACGGGCAATACCAATAGCAGACTCAATCACAGGTGCTAAAGGGATCTCTTTGAGGTCAATGTCGAGCTTGCCTGTTGTAATCCGTGAGGTGTCTAAGATATCTTCAATTAGTTTAGCTTGGGCTTTGGCACTGCGCTCTATCGCCTCCAGCGCCAGATCAGTCTTGGCTGCGTCAAACTCACGATTACGGAGCAATTGAGTCCAGCCTAGCATAGAGTTTAGAGGGTTCCGAAGTTCGTGAGAAACAATTGATAAAAACTCATCTTTAGTCTGGTTGGCTACTTCAGCTAGTCTACGAGCCGACTGCTCAGTAGTCAGTAGCCGATCGCGTTGTTGCTCAAATAATTTCTGTTCCGTAATGTCCACAATAACGAGCAGGATCATTTCTTGCTGGTCTGTTCGCCGGATTTTCTGAGCATTGAGCAGCATAATTCTGCGTCCAATTTTTTCAAATGTATGCTCAACCTCAAAATTATCAATCTGGCTACTTTCAGGCAGAACTTTTTCTAACAGAACTCGCAACTGGGGAATGCCCCACTGACCGTTGCCAAGAGCGAAAATACTTATATTTTCTGTTTGAGCTTGTGAAACCTGGAAAGTTTCATAAAAAGAACGGTTTGCCGTGTTCACTCGCAAGTTATTATCCAGCACGATTAGCGGTTCGGGTATCGTCTTTATAATCGCTTCGGCATAATCACGAGATGCTTTAATCTGCTCGCTACTAGATTTTAGAAAATCAATATCGACTAACATCACTACCGCGCCATCAATTTTATTTTCCAGCGTCCTGTATGGACGGATAAATAAGTCATACCAATGACCATCGTTGTCTTGAACCTCTTGTCTCTTAATGATTAAGGTGTCGATTACTTCGATAATTAATTGTTCTAAGTTAGGGACATTAATATTAGACTTAATATGACTGAGCGGTCGCCCCACATCAGTTGGGATCAAGTTGAAGATTTTTTCTGCCATCGGGGTAAAACGTCGGATGCTTAAATCGCTTCCTAACATCACAATCGGAATATTGACAGTAATAAGAAGGTTACGCAAGTCGCTGTTGACCTTGCTTGATTCGAGTATCCGACTCTGCAATTCTTCATTAATCGTATTTAATTCCTCATTAGTCGCTTGAATTTCTTCTTGGGCTGTTTGCAACTCCTCGTTTGTGCTGCGTAACTCTTCGTTGCTCGAAAGAATCTCCTCGTTGGCAGTAGTGAGTTCTTGAGTAATACTCTCCTGCTCCTGAATAACGGATTGCAGATACTCTTTAGTCGCCATAAGCTCCCGTTTAGTGGCAGTAAGTTCGGACTTTAGCCGAGTAAATTCTTGTAAATTTGCTGTCTGCTTTTCTCGTGTCGGCTTCACCTTACGGTTGTCTTCAAATAATTTAGGGCTTGCTAACGAGGAAACTTCTTCAAACAAAACTAAAAAATAGCTTGCTTTTGAATTGAGAGCCTTCAAAGGGATAATTTCAATTGCGACTTCCTTTAAAGCCTCTTTACCTGAGAGCGGTATGTTTGACTTTCTTACCGGGACAAGTGACTGTTTCGCCTCCAAAAGCGCTGTGCGTAGTTCTAAGCGCAAGTTTCCCCCAGCCATAGAAAGCAGGTTGAAACTTGGCTTTCCAGGTGCAGAACTCAGGTAAGAACTGGTGTCTCCTCGAAATTGGATAATTTCTAGCTCGCTGTCGATAATCACACCTGCTGGAATATATTTATTCCAAACAATCCGGTCAGCCTCTTTGAACAAGTCAAAATCTGACTCAGCACCGGAGTTGATTTGCTCGTCATTTACTTTCGCTTCAAGATAGTTGGTAGTGAAGTATTCAGTATTTAGCCGCGTGGCTGTCAACTTGCGGGCGTAAACTCTCTGCTTTTTGTCTACTGGAGTAAATAAATCTGAACTCTCGCCCGTACTTTCGGAAGTTCCCAGCAGCAGAAAGCCTGTTGGTTTGAGGCTGTAATGGAACATCGGGAGTACCTGCTTTTGCAAGGTGTTTCCAAAATAGATTAGGACGTTTCGACAACTAATCAGGTCTAGAGAGGAAAAAGGTGGGTCAGCGAGTAGGTTTTGTTTGGCAAAGATACACAACTGGCGAATAGGCTTGCATATCGCATATCCACCTTCTACTTTGACAAAAAAGCGTCGCAGACGTTCGGGTGAAATATGTTCTACCAGGCTGGGGATGTATGTGCCTAAACGGGCTTTCTCAATCGCTAGTTCACTGATATCTGTACCAAAGATCATGATGTTTGGTACGGTTTCCTGAGTATCCAAAAACTCCACTAAGCAAATAGCAATGGAGTAGACTTCTTCACCTGTTGAACACCCCGCCACCCAGATTCGGATTGGATCATTGGGCGTTCTACCCTGCATCAATTGAGGGAATACCTGCTCAGTTAAGGCTTGAAATACTTCCGGGTCTCGGAAAAAACTGGTGACATGGATTAATAATTCTTGGGACAGAGCTTTCACTTCTTCAGAGTTGGATTGGAGATATTTAACGTAATCCTCTAATATGTCCAACTTGTAGAGAGCCATCCGCCGCATAATTCGCCGCTTGATCGTGGTGTGCTTATAGCTAGTAAAGTCAATTTTTGTTTCAGCCTGTAGCAACGTAAAAATGTTTTTTAGAAGACTCTTTTCTGGCGTGAGTCCCTCAAAGGTTTTTTCTGGTTTAGGGTAAGTAATATAGGGATGAAGGCTGATTTTTGCAAGTTCGGTGGCGACTTCTTCCGGGGACAAAATGAAGTCTACGTGACCCGTAGCCGCCGCAGTATTCGGCATACTACTAACTTGTGCTGATGTTGCACATTGAGCAAAGGTAATCCCACCAGCCACCTTAACTGCTTTTAGTCCAAGCGCCCCGTCCCCGTCTGCTCCCGACAGCACAACTGCGATCGCTTTACTTCCCCGCTCCTGCGCCAATGAATTAAAGAAGGCATCGATGGACATATCTTTCCCCTGAATTTTCTCACGGGGCGCGAGTCTAAGCAGGTTTTGGGCAAGAGTCATCTTGCTGTTCGGTGGAATAATGTAAACATGGTTAGGTGCGACCATCATGCCATCCTGCACCTCAATGACTGGCATCTGGGTTCTTCTAGCCAAAATCTCGCTCAACTGACTTTTATGATCTGGACTCAAATGCTGAATCAGCACAAACCCCATCCCAGTATCAGTTGGCAAGTGCGAAAGCAACTGGCTGAATGCCTCTAATCCACCCGCCGAAGCTCCTATGCCGACGATAGGAAATAATTTTTGATCTGTATCTTGCTGCTCCTCAACGGCTTCTTCCTTTGCAGTGGATTCAGATTGATTATCAGACGGGCTAGAATTCATATTTTAGCACTGGACATAACGCTCTTAGATCTGATCTTTAACTTCTACAAAGTTTTCAGAAGATATTATCTCTTTTTATTATTAACTAAGTGAGTTAGGGAAGGCTATATGTCTTTATGCCTAAAAACTATGAAGTTTTATGTTGCTAGCAAGGAGTGCCTTTGAATTGAGCTTGTTGTGAGTATTGCTAAATAAGCAGAATAATGTCAGCAGCAAGCATTTAAAAGGTTTATTCACCTCTTTTCGCAGTAACCTTTGCACATCAATAAAGATCCGTCCGCGTTGGAAAATAACTACTGTCTAAAGTATCATCGCACTTAGGAGAAGTTCACTCTTATTAAAATTAGCTGTTAACGTAATGGATGGACTTAGTTTTAAATTTACTTGCACAAATTGGTATTATTAATAGGTTAGCTTTTTTCGCTTTTATACTAAACGTGCTTGGGCATCTTCACGAATAAGTGGAATTCTGGAATAGATATAAGCTCTGACATGGGAGAGTTCTTCAACATTAAGCCGCTTGCTGTCTGCAAGCTGTACCAGTAAATGTTCCAACAGTTCCACATCACTAAGTTTTAAAAGAAAACTGGCATGAGTTTCTTCAATCACAGACCAGACGTAACGTAATATTGAAGGAGTCATAGGTCGTATCCTCGTTGTAATAGCTTGCTGATTCACTCTTTGCATCCAAAAATGGTTTAATAAATAATCAATTTAGTATTTACCATTACCTCTATTCCAGCAATGCCTATTAATTTTCTGAGACTAATGTTTAATCACCTAATCTACACTTAATTGAATGTTTTGTTTAATTTCTTCAAGGTCGCTATAGCAGTCAGCAACATTGAGTAGGCTTTCGCTACTTAAGCCTAAACTAATCACTTCAACTCTGATTCCTTGGTAAGAAACAGCATTAACAGCATAGGTAAGCTCCTCCTCTCCACTTAAGAGAACAAAAGTATCGCAATCTTTTGCTAAGGTCAGCATATCAATAGCTATCTCGACTTCCAGATTCGCTTTTTGTGAACCATCTGGATGTTGAATTAGCTCCTTTGTAACCACACGGTAGCCACTATGCCGCATCCAGCGCAGAAAGTTCTGCTGTTTTTTGTTTCTGCTATCAACAGATGTGTAGAAATAAGCCCGGAGCAGCTTACGCTTTTTAGTTAAATAGTCAAGTAGTTTAATGTAATCAATTTTAATATTGAGGTGTGTTGTTGCCGAGAACAAATTTGAGCCGTCTATAAAAATGGCAACACGCTCTTGACTATCACTGGAAATATTCGGTTTTTCAACAACCTTCAGTCGTGGCTGCTTACATAATTGCTGTTGCTCTAACTTTGAATCTAACTTATTGGGTCGCTGAGGGCGTGATAGTGGGAACATTGTAAAACTGCTCGGTACGCATTTTTTATTAAACAGATATGTGAAAATTAGTTGATTGATACTAGGTTGAAAATACCTTTGCACAATTGTTAAAAAAGGAAATTAGTAATCTAGTTTACTTCCGTAAAAGCATAGAAAAAAAAGTAGCTCTTTTTATACCTTTTGCGTAAAGATGCATATGTAAATCGTTAATCGCACTTAACTTTTCAAATTCAATCTCTAGGTTAATTAATGTATTTACTGGTCTAAATCTACTTTCACTTGAGGGAGTAATTTGAAAGCTAAAATTAAACACTTTTATTATTAGTTTCCTGTCTTGTATGTACAGTTCCCAAACACTTCCAGTTTTGAGGTTGAGAAAAAACCCAGTTTTGTTTTTAAGCTCCTGATCTATAGAACCCACTTGACATCTTTTGCCGTCTCGAAGTACACAATGACGGCAAAAGCTAGATTCAGCAGCCATGACGTACTATAGCAGCCTAACAGACGAAGAATGGGAATGCCTTGAACCTCTCCTGATTCAGATATTGCCTCAGAAAAAACGGACTAGACCGTCTAACTGGACGATGATGGAGATGCCCTGGTGGAATGATTAAACCTAGCTGAACGCAACAAAAAGCCCTAGCAGCGACCACTAAAAAATTACTAATAACATCATGACACCGCTAACTGAAGTTCAGACAGTAGAAGCTATCAACAAGAGGAGGAGCGATAACAATTGTGAGCAAGAGCTACTTACAGGCAATCTCTAGCGAACTCGGTTCTTCGCTAACCTTGGACTGCTGCATGCCAGGATTATATGTTACAAAAGTGCCTTTGAAATTTTCTTCCTTGTAAGCCTTAACAGTCGCTGCCGACCCTACCTTGAGGCTATCTGCTTCATCTAGATCGGAAGAGC
>CAJQOK010000047.1 GCA_905479905.1 uncultured Aliterella sp. | reverse complement strand
GCTGCGATCGCCACAAAGCTAGTAAGTAGAACATTGCGCCCAGTAATGGCAGCATCAAAAGCCGTGCGTCAGCTAGGGGAAGGAGAATTAGATACGCGCTTGGCGGTTAAAGGCTCGGATGAATTAGCAGTTTTGGGCGCTAATATTAATGGTATGGCAGAACAACTGCAAAATCTTTTAAATAGACAACAAGTCGCCACAGAAGCGGCGGAAACTTTTACAGACATTACTTTACGCATTCGCCGCTCTTTGAACTTAGATGACATTTTACAAACGTCAGTGCGGGAGGTGAGAAAAGTTATGCACACTGATCGCGTAGTTATTTACCGTTTTAACTCTGACTTGAGCGGTACAGTAGTAGCAGAATCGGTTGTACCTGGTTGGAGGGAAGCTTTAAAAGAAACTATTGACGATCCTTGTTTCAAAGAACAACATCTAAAAAATTATCAAAATGGTCGGGTGCGGGGAATTAATGATATTTATCATGCTGGGCTTACCGAGTGTCATATTAAGACTTTAGAAAAATTTGAAGTTAAATCAAATATAGTTGCCCCAATACTCAAAGATCAGCAATTGCTCGGTTTATTAATTGCTCATCATTGCTCAGAACCTCGCAACTGGCAAGAGTCAGAAATTAATTTATTTACACAACTGGCGGCGCAAATTGGTTTTGCTATAGATCAAGCAAATTTATTAGAGCAAGTAGAAAAAGCCCGAACTTCTGCCGAAATGATGTCTTTAGAGCAGCGAGAACAGAAAGAATTAATAGAAAATCAATTATTAAATTTGCTCACTGAGGTAGAAGGAGCCACTAGAGGCGACTTGACAGTAAGGGCGGAAGTTACGACAGGCGAGATTGGGACTGTAGCTGATTTTTTCAATGCGATCGTTGAAAGCTTGCGAGAAATTGTTATTTCAGTAAAGCAAGCGACTGATAAAGTTAATATTTCTATTAACGAAAACGAAGGGGCAATTCGTCAGCTTGCGGAAGAAGCGGTTAAACAAAATACAGAAATTGTTAGTACCCTTGATTCGGTGCAGCAAATGACGCTATCTATCCAATCAGTAGCAGATAGCGCCGGACTTGCAGCACAAGTAGCCCATAAAGCGTCAACTAGCGCCCAAGCTGGAGAAATAGCAATGGATCGCACAGTGTTTAGTATTATAAACTTGCGCGATACGATCGCCCAAACTGCTAAAAAAGTCAAAAATCTAGGTCAAGCATCTCAGCAAATCTCTAAAGTTACAACTTTAATTAACCAAATAGCTTTACAAACTAACGTCCTCGCTATTAATGCCAGCATTGAAGCTTCTCGTGCGGGGGAAGAAGGGCGAGGTTTTGCAGTTGTAGCAGAAGAAGTTGGGGAACTTGCAACTAAAGCCGCCGCCGCAACTAAAGAAATTGAGCAAGTGCTAGAAAATATCCAACAGCAAACTAGCGAAGTAGTTAGAGCAATGCAACTAGGTAGCACCCAAGTAAATGAAGGGACTCATCTTGTAGAAGATACCAAGCAAAGTTTAGGAGAAATTTTACAGGTATCGCGCCAAATTGATGAATTAGTCCAAGTAATTTCTCGCTCTACAGTGTCGCAAGCGAAAACCGCTCAAGCTGTAACTCAGTTGATGCAATCTTTGGCTATTAATTCGGAGGAAGCGGCTGCCTCTTCGCGCCAAGTATCGAAGTCTCTTAAACGCACGGTAGAAGTGGCACAGCAGTTGCAAACTTCGGTGGGTACTTTTAAAGTCCGCAAAGATTAATGGCTAATCAAATAGGGCTAGAATCGCAGCTTTATAACTACTTACTTGCTGTTTCTTTACGGGAAACTGAGGTATTAGCTCAACTTAGGCAAGCTACCGCCACCAGTCAATCTATGGCTCAAATGCAGATTGCACCAGAGCAAGGGCAGTTTATGGCGTTGTTGATTCAGTTAATTGGCGCTAAAAAAACTTTAGATATAGGAGTATTTACGGGTTATAGTGCGCTGGTGGTAGCCTTGGCATTGCCCCAGGGCGGTAAAGTGGTGGCCTGTGAGATAAACCGAGAATATGCAGAATTTGCCCGTCATTGGTGGCTTAAAGCCGGGGTAATAGATAAAATTGACCTGCATCTTGCCCCCGCCCAAGATACTTTGAATTTATTGATCGCTAGGGGGGAAGTTAGTAGTTTTGATTTTGCCTTTATAGACGCAGATAAGAGTAATTACGATACTTATTACGAGCAAGCTTTACAATTAGTTCGCCCTGGGGGATTGATTGCGGTGGATAATGTATTATGGTCAGGAAGGGTTGCAGACTCAAATATTCAAGATAATCGGACTATAAAAATTCGGGACTTTAATCAAAAACTGCATCAAGACAAACGCATCAATCTTAGCTTAGTGCCGATCGCCGATGGTTTGACTTTGGCTAGGAAACTTCCTTAGTTGGGCAATGATGACAGGCTATAGTTTCATTATTAGGCGATCGCGCGACGGGATTTCCACAACTACGACACAATCGATAATTCCCTGGCTGTAAACCGTGTTGTAATGCTACTCGCTCGTCAAACACAAAACATTCTCCTTGCCATAAACTCTCCTCTGTGGGGACTTCTTCTAAATATTTGAGAATGCCGCCTTTTAGATGGTAAACTTCCTCAAAACCTTGTGATAACAGCAATGAAGAAGCTTTTTCGCAGCGAATCCCACCTGTGCAAAATAAGGC
>CAJQOK010000046.1 GCA_905479905.1 uncultured Aliterella sp. | reverse complement strand
TGCTCGGAGATGGCTTCAATAGCTAGGTTTGATGCAACATTTCCGCCTTCGTGTCCGCCAATACCATCGCAGACAATAGTTAATGTAGAAGCGACCGGGGCAGATTTTTCAACAGTTGTAGTCGTCCCGCTAGGGGGAAAGCAAGCATCTTCGTTGCGCTGACGGCTGGGGCCTTTATCGCTAAGGGTGCTAGTAGTTAGATTGTAAGAGAGCGACTTTCCGCAGTCGGTTAGGGCTTTTTCTAAGCTGATAACTAAATCATCTGGGTGGCTAATTTCTCCCATCATTAGCCCATAGCAAAGTCGCTCTAAATAATCGCTAATAGCTGGTTTAGCCTGGGCTATCCGTTGATGCCACAATTCCCCTAACTGAGCGAGGGTCGGCGGCATTCCGGCAAAATCAAGGTTGAGTTGCAAGAGGCGGATAATCGATGCTTCAACTCTTACTAATTCCTCGTCAAGCAAACTAGAGGCTACGCCTTCGGCGCATAGAGGTTGCCATAGTCCGGCAATTTGCCATAGCCAGTGTAATTGACGCAAGGAAGTGGCATCTTTCCATACTGTGCTTAATTGTGGCATTAGTTGCCCTGCTATTTCTCCCACACCATAAATAGCAGTGTCTTCTAGGAGCAATATTTTGGGTGATTCTGGCTCTTTGTTTGTTGGTATCTGGGCGTAGACTTGAGGTATGTGGAGGCGATAGGGAACAAGTCTTAAGTAAGGTTTAATATCGTAAGAAATATCTGAGGAGCGCGTTTGGGGGGGATGAATGGGTAAGGTATCCAAAAAAATGCGATCGCCTATAAGCAGATAGCGCGATTGAACCATGTCGCCAACTTTAAGTGTTGAAATTCCTGCACCTACAGCCCACAAGTAGCGTTTGGTTAGGGGCGTACCGCATTGCTGACAATATTTATCGCTGTCATTATTAGTTGCTTTGCAGGCTTGGTTGGAACATTGGATTGTTGCTGCTACATCGTTTTGCATAGGTTTCGCATTGATCGGGAAAAAAAATTAAGGGAAAAATCGCCCGGCAATTGCTTTAGTTTTCTTTGCTTAATCTAGACTTATTATATTTGCTACAGTGCGAGCGTAAGTTAGTTAAACTTACTTAGTTTTGGTGGGCAACAGTTTTAGCTGTTATTTTGTCTTTATTAGCATCGAATATATTGAGTAAAGTCGCATGGGAGCAGTCAAACAACTAACTAAAGGATCAAGGCAGGTTTTTAAAAGAGTAAAGCAAGCGATATTGATTTTAATGGCAATGTTTTTACTTTGGCGATTTCTACCTTATATCTTTCCCATTTATGCGACTAATCTAACTCAAGAAGACCAATCCGTTGAATTAATTAGTCGGCAAAGGCTTCCTTTAGGAACATTGTTGACTCAAAGCCAAGAGCAAACGGCGGTTGTGTCTTTAACTCACGTTTCCTCCCACTTTATTCATGCCATTATAGCCGCAGAAGATGGGCAATATTATCAGCATGGGGCGTTAGAAATTCGGGCAATAGGGCGAAGTATAGTAGAGGCAATTCGCGCCCAAAAATTTGTCTCTGGGGCTTCTACAATTACAATGCAACTTGCACGGATGTTAGAGCCGCATCCGCGCAATTTGTGGGGAAAAAGCCAAGAAATTTGGTTATCTTGGCGATTAGCCGCCGGAATGAACAAAAATGAAATTTTACACGCCTATATTAATCGCTTGCCAATGGGGGGCAATATTTACGGTATTGAGGCGGCTTCTCAGGTTTATTTTGGTGTACCGTCAGGGGATCTCAATCTTGCTCAAGCTAGTATTTTAGCGGCTTTGCCTAACGATCCTACGGATCTCAATCCTTATACTTATTGGGAAAAGCTGAAAAAGCGGCAGTTATACGTTCTCAATCGCATGGTCAAAGATGGTTATATTAGCCGCGCCGAGGGCGATCGCGCTTACACTGAAAAAATCTCACTTTCGCCCCGTCAGCAAGGAATTATTGCCGCTCCACATTTTTTATTTTGGCAAGCAAGTCAATTACCAAAAAATCATCCCTCTCAAATTCGGACAACTATAGATAGACCTTTACAGCAGTTCGTTGAGGCGCAAGTGCGGCAAGTTGTCCGCAATCTTGCTACTAATAATGCTCATCACGCGGCGGCGCTAGTAGTGGATAATCATTCGGGAGAAGTTTTAGCTTACGTTGGTTCCCCAGACTATTTTGATTTGGCAGCTACGGGGCGTAATGACGGCGTACAAGCATTACGCCAGCCGGGTTCGACTTTAAAGCCATTTTTGTACCAATTAGCCCTACAAAAGCGCGTAATTCGCCCTAATACGGTACTTGCCGATATCCCGACTCATTATGCTATTGATGGCGCAAAACTGTACAGTCCTAAAGACTATAGCGATTTTCAGGGGGCGGTAAGAGTCCGTTTAGCTTTGGCTAATTCTTTGAATGTACCCGCCGTCAGGGTATTGCAAAAAGTAGGCGTACCAGCTTTTTTAAACTTTTTGCATCAGCTAGGTTTTAACCAGTTAAATCATTCGGCGGATTATTACGGGTTGGGTTTGACGTTGGGTAGTGGGGAAGTAAGTTTGTGGGAATTAGCTCACGCTTATGTAACTATGGCAAGAAACGGGCAAGCAATACCTTTAGTGACGACGTTTGCTAATGCTGCTCCCCCGGAGGTTTTTGCTGCGTCGCCTACTTGGGGATTAGTTACAAATATATTAAGCGACTCTTACGCCCGTGCTTTAGCTTTTGGGGTTGATTCGGTATTAAGTTTGCCGTTTCCGGCGGCGGTAAAAACTGGCACTTCCTCTGATTTTCGAGATACTTGGACGGTGGGTTTTACAACAGATTATACTGTGGCGACTTGGGTAGGGAATTTTAACGGCGAACCAATGAAAAAGGTTTCTGGGGTAATGGGTGCTGCGCCATTGTGGAATCGCATCATGTTACACCTGCACGAAAATAAGGAGCCTGGGGCTTTTGCGCCGCCAGTGGGTTTAGTAAAACGTCCTATTTGCGCGGTTTCGGGGTTAAAGCCAACCCCTGCTTGTCCTACAGTGGTGCAAGAGTATTTCTTCCTGGAAGATTTGAGCGAGTACGATCGCACTTACGATACTTTTTACCACCTTGTTAATGGGGAACCCAGGCTAAATCTGCCTAGAGAGTATGATGAATGGTTGGCATTGCGATCGCAATCTGCAACGGCGGACGGTTTGAAAATAGTTTCTCCCCGCAATGGTGACAACTTTTTAATGTATCCAAATTCGCCACAGCAGAGGTTGAAATTGACGTTAGCTTCTTTGCAAGCACAGCCTGTAGAGTGGTGGATGAATGGGGACAAGTTAGCAGATGAAGGGAGTTATTGGGTTTTACGTCCGGGTAGTTGGACTTTGGAAGTCAGAAGCGGAAAAATGCGCGATCACGTAACTTTTCAAGTAGAGTTGGCTGAAAATAAAACTATTAGACGAGGTTTTTCTGTTGCGCCTAAGTAACGCACTGCAAAAGAGGAATAAGAAGAAATAAGATCGGTGAAATTTCTGACGTTTTTTCACTATAAGCCAGCTTAGGATCTAGCAAATTCGTAGCTACTTTGGTAAAAATTATGATAATCGCAGAAAATAGAACTGTTGAACTTAGATCGGCGGGAACAATACAGGTAAAGTCGGGAAGTTTACCTAAATCCCTGTATCAGCATCAAGCTACAGCAATTCAAAAATTAGATATCATAAATCGCTCTCCTTTTAAAGGTTTACTTGTCCTTCCTACTGGTGGTGGTAAAACCTTAACGGCTGTTCAATGGTTACTGAAGAATTTTACAAATAAGTATAAAAAAGTGCTGTGGATTGCCCACCGTCATGAGTTGTTGAATCAAGCATTCAATACAATTGTGGATAATTCTTATGCTGCGTTACTGAGCGATCGCACTAATTTTAAATATCGCATTATATCGGGTAGTAACGAACATGACAGACCTGTAAACATTCAGGCAACAGATGACATTATTATTGCCAGCAAAGATAGTCTCAATACTGGCATGGATTATCTGCTAAATAAATGGGCGAATAATTTAGATGAAGTTCTTCTAATTGTAGATGAAGCACATCATGCTACAGCTAAAACCTATCGTAAGGTTATTCATGCTTTAGAACAAAGTAAGCCCAGCACTTTTAAAATGTTAGGTTTAACAGCTACACCTTTTAGAACTGCTGAAGATGAGGGAGGTTTATTGAAGCAAGTTTTTCCTGATGATATTATTTTCAAGGAAGATTTGAGAAGCTTAATTACCATAGGTATATTAGCTGAACCTATATTTGAAGAATTGCATACTAAATTAGAGGTATACAATGATTTATTACCAAGACATATTAAAGCAATTCAATCTTTTGATAACATTCCTAAAGATATAGCTGTAAAAATTGCTACAAGTTGTGCGCGAAATAATCAGATTGTTGAACAGTATTTAAACAATATAGATAAATATAAGCAGGTAGTAGTATTTGCGATTGACGTAGATCATGCGATCGCTTTAAATGGGCTTTTTAAAGCTAGAGGTATCAAATCGGAGTTTGTCTTAGCTGATATTAAAGATGCTGTCACAGGTGTTACAATTTCTGCGAGAGACAATCCTATAAAAATTCGACAGTTTAGAGATGGTAAAACTAATGTATTAGTAAATGTCAATATTTTAACAGAGGGCATAGATTTACCTAACTTACAAACCGTTTTTCTAACTCGCCCAACTACTTCTACAATTTTCATGACACAAATGATCGGTAGAGCTTTGCGTGGCGAGAAAGCTGGGGGTACAAAAGAAGCTTTTATTGTTAGCTTTATTGATGACTGGAAAAACAAAATTAATTGGGTAAACCCTGAAAAGTTGATTGAAAGCGAAGGTACGTTTAGCGAAACTACTAAGGAAAAAGATGCTTCTATTGTCCGGTTGATTTCCATTGAAGAAATGGAAAAGTTCGCCGTAATGATGGATACAACGATTGACACTTTTGCATTAGAAAAACTAGATTTCTTAAAGAGAATGCCTCTGGGTATTTATAAGTTTTCTATTCTTGAACATCTAGAATTACAAGAGGACTTAGGTAATAAAAATTACGAAGTGTTACTATATGATGACACTGAACAGGCTTATGAAGATTTTATTAACGATCTATCATCTCTATTTGAACCGCTAACTATAGGTGATAGAGAAGAACTAAATTCTCAGGAACTAGAGGCTTTATTTACTGAAGTTAGAATGGAATATTTCCCGAATTTTCATAGTTTAATTGGCTATCGAGATGAAGATATTAAAAATATTCTGCGCTATTATGCTCAAAATGAAAAGAAGCCAGACTTTTTAGCTTTCAAAAATCGTAAAGATTGCGACTTGCAAAAAGTAGCAAGTTATATTTATAACAATTCTTTGGGTGGAGCCGCAAAAGCTGAGTATGTAAATTCCCTATGGGAAAATAGAGAGGCTTTCTGGCAAGTATTGTTTGGTTACGAGAAAAGATATTTTAAACATCAGCTTCACCTTGAAACTTGTAAAATTGAAGAGCCTGAAATGTATGAGCAAACCTATATAAAAGTAAGTATAGAGTATGAGCGCGTAGATATACACAGTCTACCTTTGTCCGAAATTAAAGAGAGAGATTTTGACTATTACAGAAAATTAAAAGACTCAATTTATGCCAAACATACAGATAGTAATGGAGATATAACTTGTGCCATTAGTGGAGTTAAAAGTAAAAGAAGACTAGACTTTCAAATCGATCACATCAAGCCTATGGTTGAGGGTGGACTATCAACTATGGATAATCTACAAATATTATCGAGAAAAGCTCATACAGGGAAAACCTGTCAAGAGAATCTTGTTAGAAATTCTAAAGCTTAAATTTTCAATTACGCGATCGCACTCTGCTAATGTATTTTATCTAACAGAGAACTTGTGTAGTTCAATTGAGCGCTATCGCGCCAGCGCGCTCGCAGAGCTTCGCACTTTCACACCATTTGTAGCTCAATATCAAAAGTTGCAACATACCCCCGTTAACAGAGAGCATTAATTTATCTCCATAGCGCGGAAGGAAAAGTTCACCCTCCGCGCCACAGCAATAGTTAAGACTGCCTTTGTTGACGATTTGGGTTTTTCTGCTGGCGCATCTGCTCTAATTCTTGCCTTTGTTCAGCAGTTAAAACTGCATCCATCTTAGCTTTGGTATCGGTGCGAATTGCTTCCATTTGGGCTTTTTGCTCGGCTGTAAGTACCGTATCCATTTGCTGACGGCTTGCAGAGCGAATTTCTCTCATTTGAGTTTTTTGAGCATCGGTTAGTCCGCTAATTTTCGGATAACCGCGACCTTTTTTTTCTCCACCAGCAGGGGATGATTGTGCTAGTTGTTGCCTTTGTTCGGCAGTTAAAACTGCATCCATTTTAGCTTTAGTATCGTTGCGAATCGCTTCCATTCGGGCTTTTTGCGCGGCGGTGGGGATAGCTTCAATTTGTTGGCGACTAGCAGATTTAATTTGTTGCAGTTGAGTCTTCTGTGCTTCGGTTATGCCGCTTAGACGGTCAAGTTTTCCACCCCCTCGTTTTCTTTCCCCTGATTCGCGTTGCTCTATTGAGGGGGCTGAATTTTGTGCTACTAAAAACTGGTCTGCTAGGGCTTTGCTGGTGATAAACCCTCCTCCCCCAATCATTACAGATACAGCAGAAACTATTAACAAGCGATTAATTTTCATGATCAAACCTTTGGATAAGTGTCATATTTTAATTAAGCCCTATAAAAATTACAGTTTGACCTAAATCTAAATTACATTTTTGTAATTTTTATCGGGAGGTGGGGAACATACAATGGTGAGGTTATGCACATTTTATTTGTTGAAGATGAAGCAAAGATTGCTAACTTTGTCAATGCAGGGCTGAGGGAATACGGGTTTGTTGTTGACTACTGTGATAATGGCGATGAAGGCTATAGCCGTGCTGTAGATAACGAGTATGACGCTCTGGTGCTGGATATTATGGTTCCTGGCAAAGATGGGCTGGCAATTCTTAAAAGCTTACGCCGAGACAAACGCAATGTTCCGGTAATTTTGCTCACGGCGCGTAATGAATTAGACGATCGCCTTGATGGGCTAAATCTTGGCGCAGATGACTATATTGCCAAACCGTTTTTTGTAGAGGAGTTAGTCGCCCGGATTCATGCAGTAGTGCGGCGCAGCAATGGCGATCGCCAAAATATATTAAGTGCGGGTTCAATTAAACTAGATTGTATTAAGCGAGAAGTCACGGGCGATCGCCAAGTAGTAGAACTGACTAGCCGCGAATTTAATTTGCTTGAATACTTAATGCGATCGCCCGGACGAGTTTTTACCCGCACCCAAATTTTAGAACACGTCTGGGGCTACGACTTTAATCCCACTACAAATGTTGTCGATGTCTGCGTTCAACGTATTCGCAAAAAGCTTGATCCGATTGGGGGATCGCCCTGGCTAGAAAGCGTGCGAGGGGTGGGCTATCGGTTTCGCCAAGAGGAAAATTGATAAACGTGATGCGTTCTTTTCGTACTCGCCTAGCCTTAGCATCGGCGGTTTTAGCTGGTAGTGCGCTAATAGGATTTGGCATGACTTCTTGGTGGCTAATTTACCAAACCAAAGTTAGTCGCCTTGATGAAGCAATCAAAAGCCAATTGATAAGAGTCAATCGATCTAAGCACTTTTTGCCCTCACCGCGTCTATTTGGTATTGATGAAGATACACCGATTGCGATATTAGTCAACGATAACGAGAATAATACTCTTTATAAGTCTGATAATTGGCCCTTAGAAATTAACATAGATAGCCTCCAGTTGCCAGCAGGGACACGCCCTTTTATCGAAGCAGGAAGACCGCGAAATGATGTTTTTCCGCCTCCTAGGATCCCGCCCCGCTTTGTGACTCAATATACATCAACACAAACTTGGCGCGTTGGTGCGGCGAGATTTCCTGCGCATCAAATTGCGATCGCTGTTAATCTCCAAACCATTGATAGTGAAATGGCAGCAATTCGCAATATTTTTTTAATTTCCATACTTATTGTCCTATTTTTGATTACTGGGGGTGCTTGGTGGTTGTCGGGTAATGCTTTGCGTCCTATAGGGCAATTGACAGAGGCAATCAAGCAAGTAACAGTCAAAGGACTAGATAGACGAGTTCCCATTGATACAACGGATGTAGAATTTGTAGAATTGATTGCGGTATTTAATCAGATGTTGGAGAGCCTAGAACGTAGCTTTAAGCAGGCTTCTCGCTTCAGTGGGGATGCTGCTCACGAACTAAAAACACCTTTGGCAATTTTGCAAGGAGAACTAGAACGCAACTTACAAAGTGCTGAACCTGAATCTCAGATGCAGCAAAGTTTGAGTAGTTTATTAGATGAAGTGCGGCGATTAAGTGGAATTGTGCGAAAACTTTTATTGCTTTCTTTAGCCGATGCTGGACGAATGAACTTACATCAAGTAGAAGTAAACTTGTCAGAGATTTTAGTTCAGGTAGAGGAAGATATAGAACTACTAGCACCGCATCTAAAAGTTCAAACAGATATTACTGCTCAACTGTATGTAGTGGGCGATCGCGTTTTACTTACTCAAGTTGTGCAAAACCTTGTCACCAATGCGATTAAATACAATCTTGTCGATGGCTGGATACGCATTAATGCAACCCAACAAAAAGCCAGCATCTCAAT
>CAJQOK010000045.1 GCA_905479905.1 uncultured Aliterella sp. | reverse complement strand
AATGCTTTTGAGCAAGATGAAAATATTTATATTGATTCTATTTGCTACTCAGCGTTTCCCGAAGTAAAACCCCAAAGCGATTTTCGTCAAGTTGATTTTGATGCGCTCAAACCTGGACAATTATGGCGGTTTCATCTTAATTTGAGCGACAAAACCGTATCAAGTGAGTTGATAGAAAGCCGTTGCTGTGAGTTTCCCAGTATCCATCCCCAAAACGTCGGACATCCTTACCGCTATTTGTATATGGGTGCAGCCGATGGCGAAGCAGGTAACGCTCCTTTGCAAGCTATTTTAAAAATTGATTTAGAGTCAAAAGAGCGGCAATTGTGGAGTGTTGCCCCTCGTGGCTATGTTAGCGAACCAATTTTTGTACAGCGTCCTGATGGTAAGAGTGAAGATGATGGCTGGCTGCTTACTTTAGTCTATGATGCTGCTCATCATCGTTCAGATGTTGTTATCCTTGATGCCCTTGATTTACATAAAGGTGCGATCGCGCGTTTACACCTCAAACATCATATCCCCTACGGCTTACATGGCAGCTTTGCCCCTACAGCTTTTGCTCCACAAACTTAAAGTGTAGCTAAAATTAACAAAGTTTCTGTAATATTACTGATGCCTGTCCAAAATTAGTTTTGGCAGGCTTATATTTATGTCATTTATTTTTAGACCACTTAGACTTTAAAATAAATATTGATACATTTTTATTTAAACTACTGAAAAACTTAATTTATTGTTACTAATTTCTGTCACATATATGTAAGCTTTTTAGTTAATGCAATAACAGTAATTCCCCTAGAATGGGCTATTCTAATAACAATGTATTATTACCTTTTCAACTGCTCTGTAAGCAAGAAATCTTCAGAAAAAGTGTTTAAAATAATACACCGAGACAGGAGTATAAAAATTAAAAATAACAGTAAAAACCTTTAACTGAGATTCAAATACATGAATAACCCCGAAGATGAATACATTACTTACGTAGTAGTACAACAAAATACAGAACGCGAACCAACTCAAAAAAAAGTAAAAATTATGAATAATCCCGAAGACGAGCATATTACTTATATTGCTGTAGAACCATCCAAATCAGGACTAATGCAAGGGATAAATCTCAACTTTCTGCATCTGATTTAGCTGACGGAGGTAACTTAGATAAAGTCCGCGATATTCTTTTTGGCGGGCAAATGCGAGATTATGAAAAAAGATTTAATCGCTTAGAAGATCGGCTAATAAAAGAGTGCAGCAGCATCCGGGATGATATTAAAAAGCGTTTAGATTCCCTAGAAATGTACGTTAAACAAGAAGTAGAATCACTAAATGAAGGTTTGACAACTGAGCAATCGCAAAGAGATGATGCTACAAAAGAAGTTGCTCAAGAACTTAGAGATTCAACAAAATCGTTAGAGAAAAAGATTGGACAACTAGACGAGCAAAGCAACCAAAGACAACGAGAGTTACGTCAACAAATTCTTGAGCAATCAAAAAGTTTAGATGATGATATGCGCCAAAAGTATGAATCTATACTAAGTGTCATCGATAGAGAAGTTCAAGAATTGCGTACTGATAAAACTGATCGCTCTACTCTAGCTGCGCTATTGACGCAAGTAGCAATGCAATTAAATAACGATTTTGAAACACCTAATAAATAGGTATTTTGGATTACTAAGCCTAGTCCTCAGTTAGTCTAGGCTAATAAACAATATTGCTATTAAGGAACGCTACTCTAGAATTTTATTAGAGGTAATTGGGCATTGACAAACTATTCCTCCGGTGGTGCTGATAATTCCCCACCTACAGACGAGGAAGCGATCGCTCTGTTGCGGAATTTGCTGCTAAATCCCCAACCACCGCAGGAAAATACCCCAGAAGAAGACGCGATTTCTCAATTGAGATTACTTTTAAATAATGATTCTATACCTCAAGAGCAAGATATTGTAGGCGACGAAGCCGAAATTGCTCAAGTACGTGAACTAATTTTAAATTCCAATGCAACTAACGCCGAAGCACAACTACCACAGGATAACAACAGCAACGATCCCGCCGAAATCCCCTTAAATCAATTGCGTCAATTGCTATTAAATCCAGAGCAAGTTCAACTAAGTCAATTGCAAGAGCGTTTAGACAATCCTCAAATATACGCGACAGATTTAAGTAAAGTGCTTCCCGAAGCAATTATTTTGTTGTCTATTCAAAAACATCAAAAACTTACCAAAGCTCTGATCCCAACTATTGAAGAATCTTTGCAATTATCTGTCAAAAAAGATGCAAGTGTTATTGCCAATGCTATTTTTCCCATAATGGCTCCGGCTATTCGTAAGTCTATTAGTGTGGCTATTAGCGCCTTAGTTCAATCGCTAAATCAGACTTTAGATCATAGCTTGTCGCCCCAAAGCTTTAAATGGCGACTAGAAGCTAAACAAACAGGTAAATCCTTTGCAGAAGTTGTTTTACTTCGTACTCTCCTTTACCGTGTTGAGCAAGTATTTCTTATTCATAAAAATACTAGCTTGGTCTTGCATCATCTTGTTATAGAATTGGTAGCTAGTCAAGATGGCGACTTAGTTTCAGCTATGCTTAGAGCTATTCAAGACTTTGTTCATGACTCTTTTCATGTACCTCAAGGCGATAGATTAGAAACTTTGCAGTTTGGAGAACTAACTATTTGG
>CAJQOK010000044.1 GCA_905479905.1 uncultured Aliterella sp. | reverse complement strand
TGAGGGCAATATTTACGTTGAAAAACCATCAGGACTCGATCAGCACTTCTTTACCCTTAATTGTTACTTTGCCAATGGAACGAATACAACAGCAGACTTGGCTTCGAGCAATTATTCAAGAACAAGAACCCCAATACCTTACTTAAATATTGTCAATATTACTCGCGTTGATAAACAACCAGACACTGGAGGCGATCCGCCGCCGTTAAATAATCCTACTTCCTCCGCTCCAGGTAATTCACTCGGTGCGCCCAGTGCCGCGCCCCCTAGTGCTGCCCCCGCCCCCTTACCGAGAGCGCCTGGTGTAGCTCCTAGTGGTTCCCCCGGTGATTCCCCCAAAAGATTTCCCGGTGGATTTCCTAGTGGCGATCCCGGTGGATTCCCAAGCCCCGCCCCCGCACCAAATCCCGGCCCCACACCTCAGCCGAATAGATATCCTGTACCTTTGCCCAGTCCTAGTCCGAATCCTAGTCCTAACGGCGATCCTGGCCCATCACCTGGACCAGGCATCGGCCCCGCTCCGAATCCGAATCCCACTCCCAATGGAGCGCCTCGGATCGGCCCTTCCCCTTTTGTTTCGCCCCCACCTGTTGACCCCACTAAATACCCTGAACCCGGATTTCCGCCTAAGATTTTTACCCCTAATCCTTTAACGCCCAACCCCCTCACTCCAAGTCCCCTTAACCCAAGCCCAAAAAATCCCCTAAAGACCCCGCCATCGCCTTTTGTTCCCAATCCCGAAACAGGAGATCCAGAACCCAAAGCACCACCCCTAATCAAACCGCCTACAACTCCACAACCACCACAGAAACCCGATGAAGATTTGCTAGATAAAATCAAAAATCTCATCGTACCTCTTGGCATTGGTCTAGTAGGTTTGACTGGTTTAGTACAACCAGAAAAGTTAAGAGAAGCGGCTAACACGGGGAGTTGTCAATCTTTCGCTCCCGGTGGGTGTAACGCCCCAATTGCAAATAATGCTCAAGCAGCAGCTAGAAATAGCGCTAATAATGGCACTGCTCTAGCGTCAATAATGGCGTTTTTACAAGCATTCCAAACCTTCTTTATGGTGCCAATTCTTGCTGGCGTAAATCTTATTAATACTAAACTTGGTTCCTTAATGAGCGGCGTTAATGGTATTGGCGGTTTCCTGCAAAGGACCGCCGAAACTGCAAAGCTCGACAAAGTTTTAAACGCAATGAACACGGTGCTATTGCTGCACAACGCCGCGATGTCGCGCAATTTAGGCAGTACGCTCGGCGACTTGACATCTCAGGCACTAGCCACGATTGGCATAAAAGACTCCGAAGATTCGCCTATTGATGTCAACGAGATTTGGGGCAAGCAAGCTAACAGTTTCATGTCTTCTATCCTCGGCGCGGAGGTATGGGCGGGAACTAAAACTAGCTGGAATAAAGCCTCGTCGATGATTATTGCTAGTGCCACTAATCTTATGTACACCGTGCGCTCAATGTTCGATAGCACCCGCGAAATTCTTGAATGGACGGCAGAAAATACAGGCAAGATCGGCAACGCCCTTAAGCGCTTTCGCATCGTGGGCGAGAATGCTTATAAGTGGCTACCAGAGCGCGTCACCGTCCAAAACCGTTTCACGCAACGACTAGACAAAATTAGAGAAGGCACAGACCAATTAGACGACGCAGCAAGTAGCTTATCGGGCGTACTTGGTGAAGTGCAGTCGATTCAGTCGGAGTATGCAGATTTGCAGGAACAAAAGCAAAAGTTTGACACCAATATCTTGGCTTTAACTTCCAAAACTAGAGAAGAAAATAAACCCGTTGCTGATGCTGCAAGTGTGGCTAAAAATGTCAGCATTGCGAGTGCAGGAATTGAAAAGGTCTTTAGAGGGGAGGGAAGTACAACGGATGCCTGAACCAGATAACTTTACCCCTACTGAGCAGTTTCAAGATGTTAATAAACGCATCTGGAATAAGTTAGTTAGAGAGTATTTTCGTGATGTTACTAGCCGCGAATCTGACCTAGATTTAACTGCACCAAGACAATCATTGCTTAAGGCTTGTTTGCACAAGGAAGACGACTCCTTAATGCTAACAATGGGCAGAATGCAATTATTCTTACATGGCACTACTTACACCCGCGACCAGTTCCCAATTGTCGCTGGAAGCTTGCTTGACGACGTTGATATAAGTGTTACCTATCGCCCTAAAATCACTCGGTTCTTTGTCGAAGATGCGGAAGCTGGATATAAGCCCGTTGAAATGGAAGTTTCTTTTAGGTTAATTGACGAAACAAGTTCAACAATTACTGAAGCCGAGTTAAAAAGTATTGCGAGTAAAATCAAAGCTAATTTTGGCGCGGGTAAAGGGCGAATTTTTAAAAAAGGTCGCAAGTTAATTTATTACTTGGATCGTTCTTTAGGCTATAACTTTTTACTTCGAGCTAGAGACTTAAATGAAGGCAAAAACTTGATTCGGGAAATTTTAACCATGAATGGCGACACCTTAGATACAAGTTTCCTCAAAGTATCGGAAACTTTGGATGAAACGGATGCTTACCCCTACAACCCAGGAACACAAGTAATACTCGGCAAACGGAAATCTAAGCCCCGCCGTAGACCTCTAGTTAACGTGCGGTTTAAGTATGCTTACGCGACGGTACACGGGTACAACAAGCCGATTTACCTATATAGCAAGTCGAGTTTTATCCCTGACGCATTGGTGCAGAACTAAAGCGAGAAACCTAGGTTCTCGCGACATCTATTGGCATTTTTCCTATGCCAGAACTAGATAGTTAACAAAAGCGATTTCAACCTTTACAAACAGAAACAGAATATGGCTAAACGATTTGGTGACTTAGAAAAGCAAGCAATTGCAGTTTTAGCTAATGGTGGAAATCCAGCCCTTAGTCAAGATAAGCGACTAGCTAACTATTGGACATGGAAAACAAACCCAAGTAATGAAGCTCACAACTTACCCGCAGCTTCCGAGCGACCCAAGGGTAGAAAAACAAACCCAGTCTATTTAAAGCCTTTTGCTTTGACACTTCCGGCTAATATTTTTGGTAAAGTTACTATTTCTCAAAGAAGCCAGACGGCAGTTGGCGCGGCGTTTTTAACTGCTTGCGGTCTTCAAGATTTAACCGCAGGTACAGATATAGCGCTAGCTCTTAAAGGGTTCACCCCCGCAAGAGTGTATTACCGGATAGGAGCGGCAACAGAGAGCGCCCCTCGGATTAGCCGCATTACTAAAGAGACTTATAAGAGCCTCTACACTCCTACCGATGAAGGTTTTAGCGTACCTTTCGGGCGAAAAGGCACTGATTCTCTAGCCACTCGCCAAGCAGAAATCAAAGCGGCTTTACCTGGTAA
>CAJQOK010000043.1 GCA_905479905.1 uncultured Aliterella sp. | reverse complement strand
GGGGAGTCAAAAAGCGGTGTAGCTATGCTTCCCGCTTTGTTGACGTGGGTTAGGGGGGATCTTCCTTATTCCCTACTACCCAAAGTTAGGCATACTTCTATTACTTAAGACTGATTTTCGCTAAAATACTCCTGTTAATTCTGCCAATTGTAAGAGGTAAATAGCAATTAATAGAGTCATTCTATTAATAGAGGGTTATATAAACCTAAATTAATTTTGAGGGCAAAAGATGAAACTGCAAATTTTAGCTACTACTGCAATTATCAGTGCAATTTGTTTAGTAGCTCCAGTCAAAGCAGAAAATCCGGCTCATGTCAGACAGTTGCTAGAAACTAAGCAATGCCAAAAATGCGATTTACAAGGCGCTGATTTGAGTGGAACTCATTTAATTGGTGCAGATTTGAGAGATGCAAACTTAGAGAAAGCTAACTTAGCAAATGCCAACTTAGAAGGAGCAGATTTAACTGGTTCTAATCTCAAACAAGCTACCTTAATAAATACTTTTGCGTCAGATGCTAGTTTTAATGAAGCTAATCTTACAGGGGTAAATTTTAGCAATGCCAAACTCTACAATGTAGATATGGATGGGGCGATAGTAGCTGGGGCAAATTTTAAAGGAGCAAAATTGTACGGGGCAGATTTATCGAAGTATTAGATACAAAGGTAGCGTATCTACTTAGGAATTTGCTTATCTACTAAAGCAATTTGCTGGGTAAAATAATCTTCTTGATACTGCAATTGTTTGGCTAAATCTAAACCATTTTGAAACGCCTCTAAAGCTTTGGGGTAATCACCTTTTTTAAGATTAATTTGCCCGATTTGGTCTAAGTATTCATCATTCCATAAACCTTGACGGCTTGCTCATCAGCTTGTAAAAAAATCCGGCTTGTTTGTACTTCATCTATTTGACCTTGAGAAATATACGAAGCTATTAATTTTCTCAAAGCATCCCCTGCTTGAAAAAACTGCTGTAATGCCCAAGCAGAAGTATAAGCTTGCTGGTAAGAAGCAAAAGCTTGTTCTAATTGTCCTAATACTTCATAATTCGTAGCAATTTCTAAGTACAATGCGGGAATTTCTGTAAGTAATTTTTCCTGCTTATCAGCAGTTTTGACGCTAAAATTTGCGGAAGTTGGCGGTATAGAAATTATCATCCCAGCGATTTACAACAAGTTCTTGAATTTCTTGTAAATCGCTTGATCGCATATCTACCATTTCGACAGCGACCCCAGTTTTGGTAATGCCACAGGCGATCAATTGAGACAAGCGATCGCCATATCCATAACCGGATACAGAAAAAACGGCAACAGTTGTTTCTGTCTTAGCTCTAGTTTGGCTCCAAGTGCGGTTAATTGACGGACATTATGCTGTATTAAAAGCCCGTGATCTGTAGCGATTGTCATTACTTTGCCTAGTTCGTCCATCCGCTTCATTACCGACAATACCAAACGAGCGTTAGGAGCCATTAGATATTCTTGACTTTCATTGATTTAAGAATATGAATGATATAGTGACTAAGCACAACTTGCTTTCACGGTTTCGACTCCAAGGAAGACAAGTTTAGCTTATTAATGAATCAGACAATAGTTAACAAAACTTAGCTTTTGTAAATATGCCCATAATCGTTGGTAGAAAACTCAAATTAGCTAGAAAGATGATTTCAGTACACTTAGATAGGAGCGCAAGTAAGGGATGGAGTTGATTACTAGCATTTTCAACAGAATCGTCCTGCTAAAGAAAATAAAAAACTTAGCGATCGGTGCATTAATTGATTCAATTCGCTTGCTAGTGAATTTGTCAAATAGACTCAAAAAGAGCATGACAATATTTATGCTTGTAGCAATTACAGTTTTGGCTGGACATACGGTATCAGCACAAATAGCTACGCCATCGCCGTCGCTGCTAACCCTTGGCTCGTTAAAAAATGTACCCGTTCCCGAACCAAGTAATCTTAATGAATTTCTAGTTAAAGATACAAGGACAGGTGTAGTAAATAAGACACCAGCGATCGCATTAGGTAAAGCACTTTTTTGGGATATGCAAGTTGGTAGTGATGGAATTCAATCTTGCGCTAGTTGCCACTTCCACGCTGGGGCAGATAGTAGAATTAAAAATCAGCTTAGTCCTAGTTTATTGCGGGTAAATACTGATGGAACGCCCAACCAAGATAGGCGTGTAGACTTAGGTGGATTGAACTATACATTGAAACCTAGCGACTATCCCTTTCACAAGTTAGCCGATCCAAATAATCGTAACTCAACGGTTATTAGCGATACTAACGACATTACTTCATCCCAAGGAGTCACGAATGCTGAATTTGTGGATATAGTACCTGGTAGCGCTCAAGATCGGGTAAATTACAAGCTTGATGAGGTGTTTAATATCGGTGGTACAAATGTTCGTCGGGTGCAACCGCGCAACACGCCAACAGTGATTAACTCAATTTTCAACTTCCGCAATTTCTGGGATGGAAGCGCCCCTAATGATTTTAATGGCATCAACGAGGTTGGAGCTAAAGATATTAATGCCAAACTTTTCAAGGCAGAAAATTTTAATAAGTTAACAGAAGTTAGAGTTAATCTCAATAATGCTTCTCTAGCTTCCCAAGCATTAGGACCACCATTAAGCTCCTTTGAAACCTCCGCCGACGGACGCACATTTGTAGAAATTGGCGACAAGTTTGGCTCAATAAATAGAAACTTTAAGGACAATGCCAGAGGCAAAAAGCTGCCTAGAAAGCTTGGTAAAAAGACCTTGCCTTTACGACCTTTAGGCAAACAAATTGTCCACCCTGAAGATAGCGTTTTAGGTAAGTACAGTAACGTGCCGAGGCTAGGTCTAAAAACTGATAGTTACGAAAAGCTAATTGAGCAAGCCTTCCAATCTCAATGGTGGAAGTCTAATCGCATGATTCAAATTAGTAACGATGGAACTAGAACCGTAGTCAAAAAGCCAGATCGTAATTTGCAAACTAACGAATACACGCTAGCGGAGTACAACTTCCCGCTATTTTTTGGGTTAGCGGTGCAGTTGTACGAGGCAACTTTAGTTTCTGACGACACACCTTTTGATCGCTTTCAAGCTGGCAACTATAGCGCTCTAACTGCCCAGCAGCAGCAGGGTTTGGAGATTTTTATTGGACAAGATCAGAACAATGGCGGCGGTAGATGTATTAACTGCCATAGTGGCACAGAATTTACTGATGCTTCGGTAAGCAAAGTCTCAAAAAACCCTTTGAGACGACGAGAGGGAAATATTATTGACCGAGGTTTCAACAATATTGGCGTTAGACCTACCTGGGAAGACTTAGGCGTGGGGGATTTAGATCGCTTTGACAATCCTTTATCAATGGCAAGGTTAGCCGTACAAGGGAGCTTTAGCGACCCGACGTTAAATCCGCCAATAAGTTCAAAAGATATATTAGGAGTGGATGGAGCGTTTAAAACTCCTGGACTGCGTAACGTAGAATTAACTGCTCCCTATTTTCACAATGGCGGACAGTCTACTTTGCGTCAAGTAGTTGATTTCTACGCTCGTGGCGGCGATTTTCAACCTATTGTTAGTCGGGACGGAGAAATAAAGCCTTTATCTACGTTAACCTTGGGCAAAACTCCTGAAGAAGTGGAACAAGCAAAAGAGGCATTAGTAGCCTTCTTGCAGTCACTCACCGATGATCGCGTCCGCTATCAAAAAGCTCCTTTCGATCACCCCCAACTATGGGTTACTGATGGACATCCAGGCAATTCTACAAGTGTCACCAATGATGGTAGTGGCAAAGCTACTGATGATATGAAAGAAATTGTCGCAGTTGGTCGTAATGGTGGCGCACCTTTACCAAATTTCTTGTCAAGTGCAACACCAAGCAAGTAAGCTTGACAAAAAGTTGTTTTCAATGCTCGATTATTCTTGTAAGCCTGTAAATTTAAAATGCTTTTTGTATAAGATTTATAGGCTTTTTGCTATTTGCTTAATTAATGCTGATTGTACACTTATTAGCAACTGCCTATTCGTTAGTGCCAAGCTCTACAATGTAGATATGAAAGGTGCAATGGTAACAGGTGCAAATTTTAGAGGTGCTAAGTTGTACGGTGCATTGTCTAAGTATTAAGCAATTTAAAATTTGTTTACCTATCTACTTAGGAATTTGCTTATCTACTAAAGCAATTTGCTGGGTAAAATAATCTTCTTGATATTGCAACTGCTTGGCTAAATCTAAACCATTTTGAAACGCCTCTAAAGCTTTGGGATAATCACCTTTTTTAAGATTAATTTGCCCGATTTGGTCGTAAGTGTTCATCATTCCATAAACATTGACGGCTTGGTCATCAGCTTGTAAAAGAATCCGGCTTGTTTGTAAAGCTTCATCGATTTGACCTTGAGAAATATACAAGGCTATTAATTTTCTCAACGCATCCCCCGCTTGAAAAAACTGCTGCAAAGTCCAAGCAGAAGTATAGGCTTGCTGATAGTTTACAAAAGCTTGTTCTAGTTGTCCTAATACTTCATAGTCAGTAGCAATTTCTAAGTACAATGCGGGAATTTCTGTAAGTAACTTTTCCTGCTGGTAAATTACTAATAATTGCTGTTTGGTGTCTACAGCTTGCTGACGTTGCTTAGAGCGATCATAAATATAAGCCAACTGTTGCAAATATTCTAACTCCCTAGGGCGATCGCTCTTTGCCTTTGCAAGAGTTAGTAATTGGTTGTAACTAGCCACCGCTTGCGGATAATCAAACCAACTTAAATGTAATTCTGCAATCGTTTGTAAGGTTTCTTCAGCAGCTACAGTATCTTGTTGTTGTTGGATAGCTAAAATTTGGTTATAAACTGTTAAAGCCGATTTTGGTACGCGCACTTGCTCAAAAGCTGAAGCTAAAGCCGTTAATAGTTGCAAATCGTTACTAGACTTCTGTTGCTGGGAAATTGCCTCTAACCGTTGGGTAATTACTTGTACTTGATAAGGTTCATTTTCTGTCCAGGCGATCGCACCTACGCGCCCTAATGCTTGAGTTTCTGATAGAAAACCTAATACTCGTCTCAATCTCAATTCTCGATTCCAAGTCTCAAACGCCCCTAATTTATCTCCCGCACTTAACTTAGCTTGGGCTTGAATGTTTAATTCATCTAGAGCTACCGATAAGTTTTTTTGCTCCTCTGGAGTTGGAGTTGGGGAAGTTAAAAGCGGATCGCTAGTTTTTATTTCTAAAGGATTAACAGGAAATTCCGCCGGCGGAGTTTTTGCAGGTGCGGAAGTCGCATTTGTACCAATAAATAGCCAAAAAGTAGCGCTAACAAAGAGTTTTAGCACCAAGCTTTGACCAAAATTTTGTTTGTACCGAGGGCTTGAGTGCATAAGTGTAGTTAAAGGTGCGAATTACTTAAAGATATTGACGGGCAAAAGCAAAAAATTATCCTGAAAAAGTGCGAACTTCAAGCTTTAAAATACAGAAATTAGACATTTTTAAGTAGATTTTAAATTCAATGACTCATTCTACAGATATTACAACTTTAGCCCGATGGATGGCTGCCGATTTTAGCAACCAGCAGCAAGCTTTTGACAATCCACCCTTTTTTGCTCACATTCGCGTTTGTATGCGTCCCTTACCTCTAGAATTGCTGTCAGGAGTGAGTTTTTATATCGAGCAAGCTTATGACTATATGCTTAATACTCCCTATCGAGTCCGGGTGCTGAAATTGATGGTAATGGGCGATCGTATAGCAATTGAAAACTACACTGTTAAAGAAGAACAACAATTTTACGGTGCATCGCGGCAAAAAGAACGTCTCAACACGCTAACGAAGGCGCATTTAGAGAAATTATCAGGCTGCGATATGCTTGTAGAATGGACGGGTAGCGCTTTTAAAGGCGTTGTCGAACCGGGTAAAGGTTGTATTGTGTTCCGCAATGACAAAAAAACTTATTTAGATAGCGAGTTTGAAATTGACGCAGACAAATTTATCAGTTTAGATCGGGGACGAGAGGTAGAAACCGACGAACATATTTGGGGTTCGATAGCGGGAGCATTCCAATTTGTGCGTAAAGCTAGTTTTGCGGACGAAATACAAATTATGTAGAGACGTTGCGGTGCAACGTCTGTATAAATAGATTTGCACCGCAACGTCTGTATAAATAGATTTGCACCGCAACGTCTGTATAAATAGATTTGTACCGCAACGTCTGTATAAATATATGCAAAGACGTTGCACCGCAACGTCTCTACAAATAGGTGAAATTATTTATTGCAAATTAGCGGGTACAGTTTTTGGTACAACCCAATAATACAAAGTATGTTGACGAGTTGGCCCTTGGACTTGGACAACTCGGTCTGGCTTCCATTCACCCATATCAAAATCGTGGGAAACAATCCGCGTACCGGGTTTAAGTTGCTTAAATAACTGAGGACGCAGTTTAACATTAATATTCGGTAGCAAATAAAGCGTAACTACTGTAGCTTCGCTCAAATCGGTCTTGAATAGGTCTTGCTGACGAAATTGGACGAGATCGGTTACTTTTGCCGCACGAGCATTAGCATTAGCCTCGCTAATTCGTTCTGGATTGATATCTATCCCTACTCCCCGCGTACCGTATTTTTGCGCCGCCGTAATGACAATTCGTCCGTCACCACTACCCAGATCGTAGAGAACATCACTTTTTTTGACGTTAGCTAGTTGTAACATTTGAGCTACAACTTCATTAGGTGTTGGTACATAAGGAACATCTAGTTCCCTTACGGGTGCTTCAACTTCAGTAGAATCGGGGGTTTCAATTGTAGTTGTTGGGCTTTGTTGAGCTTGAGCATCAAAATCTCGTTGTTGGGTACAACCAGCAAACATTAAACTACTAGAGGCGATCGCTACTAAAAAAAACTTTTGTAATTGCATAATTTCTCCTAGTTTTGGTAATGGGAAGACAACAACAATAGCGGCATACCTGCAACGACTACAGCAACGCCAAAAGTAGCCCCAATGCCTGTATAAACAAGGCTGGAATAAAGCAAATAGCCGCAGATAAGACAAAACAAAATAGGCGTAACTGGATAAAAAGGGACGCGGAAAGGGCGGAGAATTTGAGGTTCTTTAGCGCGTAAAATAAATAGCGATACTCCGCTTAAAAGAAAAAAGAACCAAAAAACCGGGGCAGTATAATCTACCATCGTTGTAAAGCCTTTGCGGGTAAAACTCCCCAGCAATACCAAGGCTAAAGTAATTCCGCCTTGGACGAGTAGGGAGTTTTTGGGTGTATTAGAGCGAGATTGCCAGTGTCCTAAAAAGGAAAATAGGCGAAAATCTTGCCCCATAGCGTAGTTAGTCCGAGCGCCAGTAAAAATATTGGCATTAGTTGCGCCCAAAGTTGCGATCGCAATTAGGACGCTAATAAATAACGCTCCTGGTTGTCCAAAAGCGCTACGCATCAAATCGGCAGCTACTGCTTCTGATCGCGCCATTGCAGCTAATCCTAAGCCATGTATGTAGGCAAAGTTGATTAATAAGTAAATGGCGGTAATAATGCCAATACTCCACATTAGCAATCGCACCATATTCTTTTTGACGTTATGCAACTCCGCAGATATGTAAGCTGCTTCATTCCAGCCACCAAAAGAAAACAGTACAAAAACCATTGCTGAACCCCAGTTAGTTTGGGTGGTAGCTGGGGCGGCGGTTACAGGCGGTAAAGAGGGCGCAATAAAAATCGCTCCTACTATAATTACCAATAGCAAACCCAAGACTTTAGCTATACTCAGCCAGTTTTGCGCCCATTTTCCTTGTTCGACACCGACAATATTCAAACTTGTCAACAAGATGACCGCGAAAGCGGCATAAATAGATGATGAGTAGTCACCAAGACGTAATAACTGGGAGGTGTAATCGCCGAAAACAAAAGCTACTGTAGCAATAGAGCCAGTTTGAATTACTGCCATTCGCGCCCAAGCAAATAGGAAAGCTACCCTAAAGCCAAAGGCACGCCTAAGGTAATAATAATTGCCCCCAGCATGAGGATAGGTAGTGGCTAGTTCACCGTAGCAAAGAGCGCCGATTAAAGACATGACACCGCCCAAAAACCAGGCTAATAGCACCGCCGAATTGCTACCTAAATTCTTGGCAACGATAGATGGGGTTTGAAAAATCCCCACGCCG
>CAJQOK010000042.1 GCA_905479905.1 uncultured Aliterella sp. | reverse complement strand
GAGAATTGAATATTGATGTTTTGGATCATGATGCTTGTAACAAGCTGCAAAAATGGTTTAACGATCGCTGGCTTGATTTCGGCTGTATTGATATCTCTAAGGAATTGGCAGAGTTAATTGATGAAAGTTGGGCGAGAGTTGAATTAATCCCACCCTATCAAATCTATCTGAAAATTGCTTATCATTTATCTCACGAAGCGATCGCTGGATTGTCGGAATTTCGCATTCCAAGAGAGTTTGATAATTTGTTTGATTTTCAAAAAGCTGCTGTACAATTAGCCGCACGTCACGTAACTAGACGCGGTGGCGTTATTGTTGGTGATGTAGTTGGGTTAGGTAAAACCTTAATTGGTACGGCTTTAGCCAAGATTCTCCAAGAAGATTGTTTGTTAGAAACTTTGATTATTTGCCCCAAAAACTTAGTCAAAATGTGGCAAGAATATGTAGATAAGTATCGGCTGTACGCAAAAGTTTTGTCTATTAGTAAAGTTCAAAACCAGTTACCGAATTTGCGCCGTTATCGTGTGGTGTTAATTGATGAAAGTCATAATCTGCGTAATCGTGACGGAAAACGTTATCGAGCGATCTCAGAATATATTACAGCTAACGAAAGTAAATGTATTTTACTCTCTGCTACCCCTTACAACAAAACCTATCTTGACCTTTCCGCGCAACTGCGGCTATTTATTCCTGAAGACCAAAACTTAGGTTTTCGACCTGAAGCTTTACTCAATAAATTGGGAGGAGGTGCGGTAGGAGAATTAGAGTTTACTCGCAAACATCAATGTTTAGTACGCTCTTTAGCTGCTTTTGAAAAAAGCGAACATCCCGACGATTGGCGAGAATTAATGAAGCGTTACATGGTGCGCCGTACTCGCTCATTTATTAAACAAAACTATGCCGAAACTGATGAATGCGATAGCGCAAGCGCGCCCGGTAACGGGCTTCGCAAGTATTTAAAGTTCTCTGATGGAAATCGAGCGTATTTCCCTGACCGTCTACCTTGTACAGTTAAATTTAAGTTAGATGATACGTCTAATGATACTTATTCGCACCTTTATTCGGCATCGGTAATTGATGTAATTAATCAACTTAATTTACCTCGTTATGGGCTAGGAAACTACATAGCAGCCAAACCTAGCCAACCTTTGACAGAACTTGAGAGTCGTCAAATTAGTAGTTTATTTCGTGGTGGGCGCAGATTAATGGGTTTTTCTCGCACTAATTTATTTAAACGTTTAGAAAGTAGTGGAGTTGCTTTTATTCAATCTATCGAGCGGCATATTTTGCGAAACTTTATCTATTTGTATGCTGTAGAACAAGGTTTAGATATTCCTATTGGTACTCAAGAAGCAGATTTATTAGATTCCCGCAATAATGACGAAGATTCCGATTCGGTTGCAGCTACTTTATTTGATACAGATATAGAAGATGAGACGGAAACCGTTGTTGATTTAGAAGACCAACTATTGCAAACAGAAAAGAGTTTTCGCAAACGTGCTGAGTTTGTTTATCAAGAATATGCAAGCCGATATCAGCGTCGATTTAAGTGGCTGCGTTCTTCAATGTTTGATATTAAAAAGTTAAAAAAAGATTTATTAGCTGATGCCAAGTCTTTAATTAATATCTTGCAAAGCTGTGGAGAATGGAACGCCCAAAAAGATGAGAAATTAGCAGCTTTAGTTGAGTTGCTAACCAAAACTCACGCTAATTCTAAAGTTTTAGTTTTTACGCAATTTGCCGATACGGTGCGTTACCTAACTAAGAATTTACACGCTAAAAATATTACTCATTTAGCAGGAGTAACAGGACAATCTAGCGATCCTACAGAACTTGCGGCTAGGTTTAGTCCTGGTAGTAATAATAATAGTAAAATATCGCCAGACCAAGAATTACGAGTTTTGATTGCTACTGATGTTTTGAGTGAAGGTCACAATTTACAAGATTGTGCAATTATTATTAATTATGATTTACCTTGGGCAATTATTCGCTTAATTCAAAGGGCGGGACGAGTGGACAGAATTGGACAAAAAGCCGAACAAATCTTGTGTTACTCTTTCTTACCCGCCGAAGGTATAGAACGAATTATTAATTTGCGGAAACGACTGCACCAACGATTACAAGAAAATGCCGAAGTTGTGGGAACAGATGAAGCTTTTTTTGAAGATGATTCTACTCAGGTAATTCTTGACCTTTACAATGAAAAATCTGGGGTTTTAGATGGCGATGAAGATACAGAAGTAGATTTAACTTCTGAGGCGTTTCAAATTTGGAAAAAAGCAACAGAAAACGATCCAGCTTTGAAAAAAACTATTGAAGATATGCCCAATGTGGTCTATTCTACTCGCGCCCATACGCCCACGCCTATGCAGCCAGAAGGGGTGTTGTTGTACATGAAAACTACTGAGGGTAATGATTCGTTAATTTGGGTTGATCGCAATGGTAACAGCGTCACACAGTCGCAGTTGGCAATTCTACGGGCGGCGGCTTGTGCGCCATCGACTCGTGCGATCGCTAAAGATGCACAGAATCATGATTTGGTGAGGCTTGGGGCGCTGTTGATTGCCGAAGATGAGAAAAATGTCGGCGGTCAGTTGGGGCGACCTACGGGGGCTAGATTTCGCGCTTACGAACGTTTGAAAAGTTACGCCCAAGATCGAAAAGGTACGGTTTTTGTGGGTGAAGACTTGTTGAAAGCGATTGAGGAGATTTATCGTTATCCTTTGCGCCAATCGGCGACAGATACTTTAAATCGGCAAATTAGAAGCGGTATTAGTAATCAGCAATTGGCGGAGTTGGTAGTAGCTTTGCGGACTGATGACCGTTTGTGCATTGTTAGCGAAGATGCGGAAAAACAAGAACCTCAGATTATTTGTTCTTTGGGTTTGTTTTGAGAATTGGGAATATTAAGAGATCCCCCTTAGCCCCCCTTGAAAAAGGGGGGGAAATATCGGGAAACAGTTGGAAATAGTTAGGGATGGTTGGTGATGGGTGGAGATAATTGGGGATGATTGGAGATATCCTTTTTATGGTGAATTTAGGCGCATAGGAACAATTGGATAATAATCGCAAGATTTCAAATATCTTTTTGGCAAGTTTGGCGGCTTTAACAGCTAATAATAGGATATTTTCAAAGTTTTTTTGTTAGCAAAAATGCTTCAGGTTTCCTTAAAAAGGAAAATACTTGATATTTTCTCATTTCAGGGCTATTCCAAAATGTTTTCCCCCTTTTTCAAGGGGGGTTAGGGGGGATCTCTTTTATTACTCTTTGCAAAGGTATGACTTGCTAACATATCTCACTAATAAATCAAAAAATTGGTTTGTCAGTTTTCCCATTTACAAAAAACTCAGGTTAGTATAGCTAGTTACATAATTTCCCTATTAATATGTCTATAGATTTTCAGCAAAGCCGCGAGTTTCTTCAAGAATTTCAGTTTAACGATTTATTTGTTTATCAATTAGGGTGGAGTAATCCTGACAGTCAAAAACGGGTAGAAATGTCTATTGAAGGTGAGGTTTATTACCGCGCCAAAGTTGCGGAGTTGTCGGGAGTAGCAGTTTTTGAAATTAGCTCACATTCGGGGGAGATTCCGGCGACTAAGGTCATAGAAACAATTTATAAAGAGATTTCGGAGTTGGTTCGAGAGAACTTATTAATATTTTTAGATAAGAATCGTACTCAATCTTTATGGTACTGGGTAAAACGTGACGGTACAAAGATTTATCCCCGCGCTCATGTTTATTCAAAGCTAGAACCTTGCGATTTATTGTTAAGCAAAATTAGCGCTTTAAGGGTTGGTATTGAGGAGTTAGAAGACGTTTCTGTAATTGATATTGCTGAACGTTTGCAAGTTGGTTTTGATGTAGAAAGAGTAACTAAAAAGTTCTTTGAACAGTTTAAGTTGCAGCATACAGCTTTACTTGATATTTCGTCGGGTATACAGGGAATTGACAATGAAGCTGATAGGCGTTGGTATGCTTCTATTGTGCTTAATCGCTTGATGTTCGTGTACTTTTTACAACGTAAAGGTTTTATTAATAATGGGGAAACTCTTTATTTACAAAACAAACTTAACGAAAGTCAGCAACGGGGAACAGATTTATTTTATAGTCAATTTTTACCTGCATTGTTTTTTGAAGGCTTTGGTAAACCTCAATACGAACGCGATAGTAATATTCAAGGTTTGATTGGCGATGTTAAGTATTTGAATGGAGGATTGTTTTTACAACACCAAATTGAGCAAAAGTATCCTAATATTGCGATTTCTGATGCTGGGTTTGAGCAAATATTTGATTTGTTTGCGCGTTATTCTTGGAATTTAAACGATACTCCAGAAGGTAGCGAAAACGAAATTAACCCGGCGGTTTTAGGATATATTTTTGAGAAATACATTAATCAAAAAGCTTTTGGTGCTTACTACACTCGTCCAGAAATTACTGAGTATCTTTGCGATCGCACTATCAATAAACTTATCTTGGATCGGGTTAACCAGTCAACTGTCTACCAGTTTGAAAGTATCACAGAATTATTGACTAGGCTTGATGCTAAGATTTGCCGTAGTTTACTTGATGATATTCTACCAAACCTATCTTTGCTAGATCCGGCGTGTGGTTCGGGTGCTTTTTTGATTGCGGCGATGAAAACGCTGATTTATGTTTATTCGGCGGTAATTGGTAAAGTTAAGTTTTTGACTGATCCTAAGTTAACAAATTGGCTTAAAGGTATAGAAAAAGAACATAGTTCGCTCAATTACTACATCAAAAAGCGGATTATTACCGATAATCTCTATGGTGTAGACATTATGGAAGAAGCTACAGAAATTGCTAAGTTACGTTTATTTTTAGCTTTGGTTTCTTCCGCTTACGATGTTAGCGAATTAGAACCATTACCGAATATTGACTTTAATATTATGGCGGGCAATTCGTTAATTGGGTTGATTAATATAGATGAAAATAGTTTCAATACAGCAGGCAAATATGTACAAGGTAATCTTTTGCAGCCTTTGTTAGCGGCTAAGTATAAGGAGATTTTAGAACATAAGAATAAATCAATTGAATTGTACAAAAAGCACTCTTTTCAGCTTAAAGAACAAGAGGGAATATCTCAAGAGTCATGTTTGTTACAGTTGCGTTGCGATATTGAAAGAGTTAATCGAGAATCTCAAGAAAAGTTGAATGTTTTGCTGTTAGATGAATTTAACAGCCGTTTGAAGATTAAATACGAGGAAGTTCAGTTAACTGGTAAACCAAAAAAACGTGCTTTGACGGCGGATGATATGGCAGTATTGAAGCCTTTTCACTGGGGTTATCACTTTGACGAAGTGTTGGCGCGGGGTGGGTTTGATGCGATTATTACTAATCCACCTTGGGAGATTTTTAAGCCGCAAGCTAAAGAGTTTTTCGCCCAGCATAGTGAATTGGTGACGAAAAATAAGATGGATATTAAAGCTTTTGAGAAAGAACAGAAAAATCTTTTACAAAATGCTGAGGTTGCGGAAGCTTGGCTAGGTTATCAAAGCCAGTATCCTCATATTAGTGCTTATTATCGTGCAGCCGAACAGTATAAAAATCAAATTTCTGTTGTTAATGGTAAAAAAGCCGGAACAGATATCAATCTTTATAAATTATTTGTAGAACAGTGTTTTAATCTTCTCCATCCTGGCGGTGAGTGTGGGATTGTTATCCCTAGCGGTATTTATACTGATTTGGGAACTAAGCAATTAAGAGAAATGTTGTTTAATCAAACAAAAATTACTGGTTTATTTTGTTTGGAGAATCGCAAGACAATTTTTGAAGGAGTGGATAGCCGTTTTAAAATAGTTGTGCTGACTTTTGAAAAAGGTAATATAACCGCAGAGTTTCCCTCAGCTTTTATGCGTCTTGATGTCGATGAACTGCAAAGGTTTCCGAATAGTGATAGTTTGCAAATTAGTGTTGACTTGGTGCGTAAACTTTCTCCCGATTCTCTTTCAGTAATGGAGTTTAAAAACGAGGTTGATGTACGCATTGCTAAGAAAATGTTTAAGTTTCCACTCTTAGGAGAGAAGATAGATAGTAAATGGAATTTGCAGCTAACTCGTGAGTTTGATATGACAAATGATAGTCATTTATTTAAAACTGAATCTGGTAAAGGTTTAGTACCACTGGTGCAAGGCGGGATGTTTCATCAATTTCAACATAAGTTTGCACCGCCTAAATATTGGATTAATTTAGATGAAGGACGAGCAAAACTCCTTGGACGACAAAAAGATGATGGTCAAAAACTTGCTTATCAAGATTATCACTTAGTTCATAGAAGAATAGCCCGTAATACTGATCAAAGAAGCTTAATTGCTACCGTACTCCCTCTAAACAGTTTTTGTGCAGATACTGCCCAAACTGTTAAAAACTTGCTTCCGTACAATGTAACTTTATTTATCACGGCAATATTCAATTCATTTGTAATTGACTCAGAAATTCGCCGAAGAATTACAGCCCATTGTGATATGCACTTCATCTATACGCTTAAAATACCAAGATTAACAAAAAGCGATCGCATTTTCAACGAAATAGTAGAACGAGCAGCTAAACTTATTTGTACAACCCCAGAATTTGACGAATTGGCGCAAGAAGTAGGTTTAAATTCTCACCACCAAGGCGTTACCGATGACACAGAAAGAGCCAAACTAAGAGCAGAATTAGACGGAATTATCGCCAATCTCTACGGCTTAACAGAAGACGAATTTGCATACATTCTTACCACCTTTCCGATTGTTTCAGACACCGTAAAACAAGCCGCCTTAGCTGCTTACAAAGTACATCAGTTTGGTTGGCGTTAAAATGAGAATCTCTTAGAGAATTATAGGAGTCGTAAATGGTATTAACTAATTCCACCGCAAAGATTTCTCTAGATGAATTTTTGCAATTGCCAGAAACCAAGCCAGCTAGTGAATACATAAACGGTCAAGTCTACCAAAAACCCATGCCTCAAGGAGAACATAGCACCTTACAAGGCAGTTTGATTACTGCTATTAATCAGATTGCCAAACCATCGAAAATAGGATACGCATTTCCTGAATTACGCTGCACGTTTGGCGGTGCGGTGATAGTTCCAGATGTTACGGTTTTTGAATGGTCGCGTATTCCTTTACAACCTAATGGAAGGATTACCAACAGATTTGAAATTCCCCCAGATTGGATAATTGAAATTCTTTCCCCAGATCAATCACCCAGCCACGTTATCAGAAAAATTACCTTCTCTCTCAATCATGGTACAAAGTTAGGCTGGTTTGTTGATCCTGATGGTGAGGCGGTTACAGTATTTCAACCAAACCAGACACCAGAATTTAAGGAAGGAAAAGACATTTTACCTGTGTTAGATGTACTCTCAAGCTGGCAATTGTCGGTAGCCGATTTGTTTAGTTTGCTATATTTTAGCTAAGTTTAAATTGAGTAAAAGGATTGATAAATGGATTATATGCTTGATAGGTTTGGGAATTGCGATCGCACTTAACTTTGCTCAACTTCCCCCCATTCAAGCTATCCCAAAACCAACGGAATTACGCGGAGTATGGCTAACTAATGTCGCCAGTGGCGTTTTATATACTCCTTGGGGCATCAATCGCGCCATAAGTCAACTAGCTAAACTAAAATTTAATACTATTTATCCTGTAGTTTGGAATCGGGGAAATACTTTTTATCCTAGTTTAGTAGCTAAAAAAGTAACTGGGCGCGATCGCGATTTATCATTGCAAGTTCTCAAACTCAACCAAGATGTTTTAGCCCAAATAGTCAAACAAGGACACCGCCAAGGCTTGCGAGTTATCCCTTGGTTTGAATACGGTTTTATGGCTCCCACTAACTCTGCTCTAGCTAAACGTCATCCTGATTGGTTAACAGCACGTCGCAACGCCAGCAAAATCACTGTAGATGTCAACAAACCAAAAGCGACTAATCCCAAAGTAGTAGATCCGATGCTGACTAAAGGAGTATGGCTCAATCCATTCCATCCAGAAGTACAGCAATTTATGCTAAATATGATTGTCGAAGTTGTCACCAAATACGATGTAGATGGGGTTCAATTTGACGATCATTTTGGTTTACCTAGCGATTTTGGCTACGATCGCTTTACCGTTGCTCTATATCAACAAGAACACCAAGGCAAAAACCCCCCCAATAACCCCCAAGACGCGCAATGGCTGCGTTGGCGCGCCGACAAGCTCACAAATTTCATGGAGCGAGTTTACAAAGCCGTTAAAGCTGTAAAACCAGAGTGTTTAGTTACGTTGTCTCCCAATCCTCAAGACTACGCTTACAGAGCAACTTTACAAGATTGGCAAACTTGGGTAAATCGGGGGTTAGTAGAAGAATTAATCTGTCAAATTTACCGCAGCGATCGCAAAAGTTTTATCGCCGAGTTGCAACAAACCGCTCTACAAACTGCTCGAAAAAAAATCCCTGTCGGTATTGGGATATTAACAGGATCGGTAACTAATCCAGTAACTCTTAAACAAATTAAGCAACAAGTTCAATGGGTGCGCGATCGCGGTTACAGTGGAGTATCCTTTTTTTACTGGGAAAGTTTGTGGGGTTATATTACTCCCGAATCTCCCCAAGAGCGCCGCAATGGGTTTAATGCTCTTTTTTCTGCTCCTAAACCCGAAAAATAATTATGTTTGCTAAATATATTAAAACTAACTGCGGTTTCTGGCTGCAATGGATATTAGCTACTTTGGCTGCTTTTTTAGTTAGTTTATGCTTAATTGAGATTGATGTCAGACCCCATATCAAAGCTACAGAAGGTCTTATTGGGGGTGCGATCGTTGGTTTAGCCCAAGGAATGATTTTAGAGCAGCGCAGCAAAAACATTGCCCCTTGGTGGGCTTTAATGAGTATTGTAAGTTGGGGCTTAATTGGTGCTAGTAACTTAGGTGCAATTGGTTGGATGGCTCCCCGGACTTTGCGCTTAGAACCGAGAGTGATTTTTGGCTTATTAAATGGTTTACAAGCAGGCGCATTGCTAGGAATTGGGCAATGGCTCGTTTTGCGTCAAAGATGCAAAAAAACCCTGCTATGGATACCAATAGTTACAGTTTCCTGGACAATTGGTTTAGTTCTAGGTTGGAGTGTCGGTGGAATTTTGCGCCAAGTTACGCGGCTATTTTTAGGAGAATTAGTTGGTTTAGCAGTAGCTTGGGTTACAAGTTCAGCGATCGCAGGTTTTGCCTTAGTACGCTTAGATAATTTATATGGATTAGCACAAAAAACACTACCGAACAAGGCAAGATATTAGTTCATAGATTTATTACTTTATTTTATGCCTATCTCTATTGGTCATTTGGGCCCTTCGGGTACTTATTCCGAACAAGCAGCGAATTCTTATGTAAGTATGTTTTTGTCCCAAACTGAATCCGAAACTACTTTATGTCCTTATCCAAGTATTGCTAAAACTTTAAAAGCGATCGCAACGGGTCAAGTAGATTTAGCCATTGTCCCGGTAGAAAACTCTATTGAGGGTAGCGT
>CAJQOK010000041.1 GCA_905479905.1 uncultured Aliterella sp. | reverse complement strand
AATTACTGGGCGGTTAGTTCTTTTAACTTCTTGAAAGTAGTTAATCTCGTTATAATTAGCTACAACTGCTCCTGCGGACTGCAATATTACATCTCCGTCTAAATCGATCACCGCAATACTGTCATAGGCAGGATTATCTTTAATATAACGGTCTAATATTGCTTGCTTTGCTCTATCAGAAGTTGTGGCTCTAGTTGTCGAATTATTAAGAATACTTAGTTGCGATAAAGTTTGAATATCTTGGTATTGTTGAACTATAAATCGATTTATTTGGTTAGATAAAGTAATCGCTCTAGCTTTTTGTTGCTGTTGCAAATTTTCGGTAATTTTTTCTGTCGTTACATAGGTAGCGATCGCCCCTATTAAAATCACTGGTAACACACTTAAAGCAATTGCTAAAACTGTTGCTTTTGTTTTTAAACTTAATTTTTGCCGAAATTTTGAGCGATTTGTTGGTAGTATTTTAGCTTTCCATAACGCTGATGGTGCGCTAGTTTTCTCCTGAAATTGCTCAACTAATGATTTAGGCTCAAATTGTGTACTCATGATTTCCTCAAAGTAATATTTTTTGATCCCGCTAATAGGGTTATAAATTAGGCGAATTAGCGATCTTTTCTGCATCCAAAACTATTAATGTTTCATCTCCTTGAGCAATACATCCACTTAAATAAGGAGTAAGTTTAGCAAATATTTCTGTTGGTGCTTGGCTGTTTTGGTGAGGAAAATACTTTACACCTTCAACCGATTGTACAACTAGCGCCAGCTTAACTTGTTTGACATGAATAATTATTATTTGGTACTGGCGATCGCTAGGTTCACTTGCTGGTAATTCTAGTAGTTGAGCTAAATTTACTACCCACAGTACCCGACTGCGCCGATTCAATAATCCTAATACGCATTCTGGCATATTAGGCATTGGTGAAAGGCGACTCGTAGGAACAATTATTACTTCCTGCGCGTACTCCATCAACAACAAGGCAGGGATTTGTTGATTTAAGTAAAAACTTAAATAGCGATCGCCTATTGGCTCTTTTGGCGGCGCAATTTGAGAGCTATTCATTAATCAACCCACCACCGATTTGATTGTCAGCAACAATTGTTCTTTGGTAAATGGCTTTGTTACATAAGCATCTGCACCTTGCTTTTTTCCCCACAGTTGGTCTATTTTTCCAGATTTTGAGCTACAAATAATAATTGGTACTTGCTCGGTAGCTGGGTTACTTTTAAGTTGACGACATAATTCAAACCCACTCATCCCCGGCATTACTACGTCAGTTATAATTGCATCGGGCTGTTGTTTTACTGCCTCAATTAATGCATCTTTGGCATTATCTGTCTTGATAACTGTGTATCCGCCATCGCGCAAATATCCTGCTATCAAATCTAATAAGCTCCGCGTATCTTCTACTACTAAAACTGTACTCAAAACTTTTGCTGCCCTCTTAATCGTTTTGTTAAGATAAATGCCTAAATACAATTTTCAATAAGTCTGCTTGAGCAAAAGGTTTAGTTAAATAGCCTGATGCCCCTACCATTCTAGCTTTAACTCTATCTATAATTCCAGTATTTCCCGTCACCATAATAATCGGTGTAGTTTTAAAAAAAGAGTGATTTCTTAATAAGCGACATAGCTCATAGCCATCTATTCCCGCCATTTTTACATCCAGCAATATTAAGTCTGGCTTAAGTCTAACTATCTGCATCAAAGCTTTAACTGGATTGCTAATTGTAGAAACAGCAAAACTTTCATCATCTAGAAAATAGCTGATTTCTCTCAACATCGTTGGGCTATCATCTACGCAAACAATTTTATAAACTTTTTTATTTATTTGTGTTTCGGGTAGATTATTAATTGGTTCTACTACAATATTCACACTTTGAGGATTTTGCGTAGAAATTTCGGGCAACTTAGGAGATGATACTAAAGAAATATCAGTAACGCTTTTATTAGCAGTAATTTCTAATGGTAATAAATAATTTTTTGCTGGTTCTTTTGTAGACTTAGCAAAACTTGGTAAACAATCAAAAGGTGCAGAGGGAGGTTGTATTAATATGTTTCCTGCCTTAATATAGGGGTACAAGCTTTGAGCTAATCGCAGTTCGTCTTGATTGAGTAAAATCGCCAAATGACGAAAACTAAATCCTTTTAAAATTGCTGTTAGTTTTTGCTGTAATTCTAAAGTCAGCTTTTGATTTACAGAAGAAGCAGCTAAGTAAGGACATTGATAGGGCGAACTTATTTCTGGTGCTAGAGATTGCCAAGCTTGCAACTGTTTTTGAGCATATTTAACTAAGTTTGATAAGTCAAGCTTAGTTAAATAAGAAGTTATTTCTGGAAAACTATGCAATTCATAGCTACCTTGTTCAACTAATAAAAATGATTCGATTACTTCTTTAACTAATCCTTCAATTAAAATTTTTGCTTGCTCTTCTGTTAAATGCTGACCCTCGATTAACCAGCAAATAGCTTGATATTCAGAGTTTATATTTAATTGCTCTTTGCTTAAATCGTTTTCAAACATTAACCTCAGCTTGGCACGAGTTTCACCGCTTAAAGAGGGCATTCTAGAAGCTAGACGGCGTAAGTGACAATCAAGACGATCAAAAGGTTCTACCGAATGAGAAGCATAAGCTATCTTACCTTTTTCTAGATAGATCGACCAAGTTACTGAATTGCTCACTACTTTTAAGTGCGCGCTATCGTAAGAATTAGATAAGTGAGTTAACAAACTGAGCGGGCGTAGTTTTTGAAAGGTTCCACAGCTAGTCATTTAGCACTTGTTCCTTAAGCAAATTTTAGTACAATCAAATTCCTAGAAAGCTCAAAAGTCCATTGAATTAAACTATAGGTATAACTATCTTAATAAGCTTAAACTTATTTCAACTCATTGTTCTTAGTATTAGCACTTTTAGTCAAAGCTACAGATACCTAAGAGCAGTCTGTCATACAAATAATTTTAGAACGAGATTTGCTGACTGTAACATCTAGCAGAAATTTCGATATTTTTGCTGTCACTTTTAATAGATTACTTATATAAAAACATACAAGCTACTGACTAAGATAGCAGCGATCGCAGTTGAAGCAGTAAAAAAACAGGCTTAAGTTCCCAGTTAGAAGGAAAATTATTGCTATTTGGCGATTAAATATATGATGTAAAGTAAAAGTAGTCTGTTCACTCAAAACAATTGTCTGTACAACTAGATAGTAGGGCAAAGTGTAGAATAGTTAGAATTAATAGAGTAGTTAATCTCGAACTTGTCAGCTACAAATTATCATGGCTACCCCCTGCTACTAAATGCAAGTGGATACTAAGCAAAAATGCAGACAGACGAACCGATATCTCAAAACTTAGACTACTGGCGAGTAGTAGCAGCTTCAGTGCTGGGAAGAAGCCATGAAAAAGTAAAACAACATTGTCAAGATGCTCATCATTGGGAGCTATTGCCAGAAGGGGTATTAGTAGCGGCGGTAGCTGATGGTGCAGGTAGTGCAAGTTTGGGAAAAATAGGAGCGATTGTCGCCTCTCAAACCGCCGTCGAGACAATCCGCTTGCAGTATGGAGTTCAAGGCGCTAAGGAGGATGACGACCAAAAATGGCAATTACTGCTAACTAATGCCCTAGAAGCGGCAAAAAAAGCGGTAGAAGAAGAAGCGATCGCCTGTAAAGTCATTGCCAGAGAATTAGCTACTACTTTAATTATTGTTGTAGCCACCCCGAATCTAATCGCCGCCGTCCAAGTAGGGGATGGTGTAGCCGTAGGGTGCGATCGCATGGGAAACATCATCGCCCTTACCACACCGCAGCGAGGAGAATACGTAAACGAAACAATTTTTTTAGTTTCACCCAACGCTTTAGAGAATATTCAAGTAAAAGTCTGGCGTGGAGTTGTAGCAAATATTGCCATGCTATCGGATGGACTGCAAATGTTAGCTTTAGAAATGAGTGGAGGCAAACCTCATGCGCCCTTCTTTTTCCCGATGTTTAAATTTGTCGCTGATGTAACCAACCCAACAGAAGCTCAAGAGCAATTAGTAGCATTTTTGCGATCGGAACGCATTAGCACGCGAACGGATGACGATCTAACACTTTTACTGGCGACTATAGTGAACTAATGCTATGAGGTTGAAACGTCAACTAGACACCCAAATTATTACTATAGACCCCACCTCAAGTCTAGGACATGGAGGCGAGGCAAAAGTTTATAGCGTGCCGCAAGATGAAACTTTAGTGGCAAAAGTTTATCACAAGCCCACCGAAGCCCGTGCCAATAAGCTAATGCTGATGCTGGCTAACCCGCCAGACAACCCCGCCGCCAGCAAAGATCATATCTCTATTGCTTGGCCTGTAGACGTACTGCGGACAACTGATGAAAAACAAAAAGTAGTGGGCTTTTTGATGACGCGAGTTAAAGAAATGCACTCGCTGTTAGACTTTTACAATCCAAAAACCCGTCGCCAAAAAAGTCCCTTTTTTAACTATCTTTATTTACATCGTACCGCTCGCAATCTTGCCGCCGCCTTTGGCGCACTTCACGCTCGCGGCTATTGTATTGGCGATGTTAACGAATCAAATATTTTAGTTAGTAACACAGCTTTAATTACTTTAGTAGACACTGATTCTTTTCAAGTCACAAATGAACGGAATGGCGAAATCTATCGTTGCGCTGTGGGTAAGCCTGAATTTACCCCTCCCGAACTCCAAGGACAGAGTTTTGCCCAGCTAGATCGCAACCCAGAGCATGATTTATTCGGGCTGGCAGTTTTAATATTTCAGCTACTAATGGAAGGTACACACCCCTTTGCAGGCGTGTATCAAGGTAAGGGTGACGCGCCACCCTACGAAACTCGAATAGCTGAAGGACACTTTGTTTATAGTCGGCGGCGTGTACCTTACTTGCCTACTCCTATCGCTCCTAAGTTCGAGTTACTGCACCCAGCTTTGCAACAGCTATTTATCCGTTGTTTTGAAGAAGGTCATCACAATCCGCAATTGCGCCCGACGGCTCAAACTTGGCAAAGTGCGCTGAGTGTTGCTGAACGTGATTTGATTACCTGTAAAGTCAATATTCATCATCTTCACGGCAAGCATTTGAGCTATTGTCCTTGGTGCGAAAGAACTTTTAGGCTTAATGGGCGAGATCCCTTTCCTTCCACTCAAACAGTGCAAAAAGGGCAGCACTTACAACCTGTGAAAAGACCTAAGCCTACCCTTGTATTGCCAAAAAATCCGGTGGTAGCGGCGAGTTTTTATCGCCAAGCTCCCACCGCCACAATTAGTCAAAAGTACCGCCACAAGCAACGGTTTAGTGCAGCAATGTTAGGTGCTGTTGGTGTAGGAGCAAGTGGACTATTTGGGTTAATGCTAATAGTTAAAGACTTTAAACTTTCTAGCAAAATTAGCTCAAAGCTTTTTCCGGCTCAAGAAGAAGTTGCGATTTCTAACCCAACTATTGATTCTAGTCAGGCTTCTAAGTATCTTTATCAAGGAAGGATATCTTCTAAGTATGAAGACTATGACGGAGCAGTAGAACACTTTGATCGCGCTGTAAATCTTAACCCCAACGATCCTCAAGCTTATATTGAGCGTGGGAATGCACTTTATGAAAATGCTCAAAATAGCGGCAATCCTGACGAAGAATACAAAATAGCGATTAAAGACTTTAATAGCGCTCTTAAGCTCAATCCTAACGAAGCAGAAGCCTATTTTAGTCGGGGAATTGTTCGTTATGAAATGGCAGAATATAGCCCCAATGCTAAAAACGAATATCAGGCGGCGATCGCAGATTTTAATCTAGCCATTAATAAAAATCCTAACAATGCGATGGCTTATGTCAAACGCGGCGTTACTCAGCGTAAATTAGCCCAAAATAGCGGCGATTCTAATCAAGGTTATCAAAAAGCCCTTAGAGATTTTGAGTTGGCACTGCAATTAGATTCCCAGTTGGCTGAGGCGCATATAGAAAAAGGCAATGTGTTGTACGAATTAGCCAAAAGTACCGGGGAAGGCGAAGTTAATTATTGGCAAGCGATCGCAAGCATCCAAACAGCAGCCGACCTATTTCTTGATCGTGGGGATCTTCCCCAGCGCCAAGCAGCTTTAGATCATCTTGGTAATATATGTCTAGAAATAGAAAGTGGTTGCAAATCGTTATTGAATAACTCCCAAGCACCTGGTTTTGCAAAGCCGCAATAGGCTAAGACAAAATAAAAGCTAAAAACTATTGAATCTTATAATATATAAAATAATGTCATGTCTCAAGACAAAGAAGCAGAAATTAGACAGCAATTTTTAGAAGAAGCTGAAGAATATATTAGAAACATAGAATCGGCGCTGTCAGAATTAGCAAGTAGTAATAGTAGTCGCCAAATTGATGGGATATTACGAGCCGCTCACTCTATTAAGGGCGGTGCTGCCATGATGGGATTCCAGACTTTAAGCAGTTTAGCTCATCGCCTTGAAGATTTTTTTAAAATTTTAAAATCAGGGCCAAGTTTAATAAATCAAGACGTAGAAAAGCTCTTGCTAGTTGGAGTTGATTGTTTGAGTCAAGTAGTAAAACTAAACTTTCGGGGCGACTCCAACGACAAGCAATGTTTAGAAACAGCTAATCTGGCTTTTGCCCAACTACAAACTTTACTTGGTGACGCTCAATCCTCTGACGATTCTGTAGCTTTGATGCCTGAAGACGGGCAAGCTATGGCAGGGTTGATTTTTGAAACAGAAGTAGAAGAATATTTGCAGCGTTTAGAATCGCTGCTAATTGCCAATCCTCCAGCTATTGAGTTACAAGCTGAAGTAACACTTATGGCTCAAGAATTGGGTAGCTTGGGAGAAATGTTACAGCTACAAGCCTTTACTAGCTTGTGCGAGTCGGTGGTACAACAATTAGAAACAAATTGCGATCGCCCTCTAGAAATTGCTACATTAGCTTTGCAAGCTTGGCGGACAACCCAAGCAACTATAAGCTGTGGCGAGCTTTCTAGCCTCCCAAACAGTCTAATTACCGCCCCCGATGGTCAGCCAGACTCCCCATTGCTCGACTTTCTGTTACCGACAGATTTTGAACTTCCTCCTTTAGAAGGCGAATTAACCCCCTTTCTGGAGGTAGAAAAAGTTGATGTTACCGAACCAAAAAGTATCAGCTTATCAGGATTAGCGACAACTAAGGATGATCAAGAATATTTAGATAGCACGGTGCGAGTGCCAATCAAACTACTAGATCGCCTCAATGATTGGTTTGGAGAGTTAACTATTGCTCGTAATAACGTCAATGTGTATACAGATAGGCTCCGCAGTTTAAGTAGCTTGCTTAAATCGCGATTACGGACAATGCAAAACTTAGATAGCAATTTATTGGTTAGCCAAGCAAATATTACTGACCAAA
>CAJQOK010000040.1 GCA_905479905.1 uncultured Aliterella sp. | reverse complement strand
ACTATTAGGAGAATCTGGCTCTTACCGCTTGTTGCTATTTGCCAGAGAGTCTCCAGAGTGTGCTTGCAAAATTTTGTTAATGGCGATCGCGCCAGTGCAGCGCCAACAACTGCAACAATGGGTGATGACTAGCCAAAATCTGGTTTCTGTTGCCGAGCCTCAAGTTAGTAAAGGTTTGCTCCGGCAAGAGTTTGAGAAGCTTAAACCACAGATTTTAGCCAAGTTGCAACCTTCAGGTTTAGAATCGGTTTTTAATGCTACCTTGTAGAGCTTGTTATTTAGATGTGACAATTATTGCTCTATTAATAAATTACAGTTTTTTCCACCCAAGTTTTTTAAGGTAACGCCCCGACAGCCCCAGCTAGTTTCTGCTCGCAGAATTCAGCTAGAGTTGGAGGTCGCCCTTGGCGGACTGTCAAAAACATTAACTGCGTTTAAACTCCCCCTTCAAAGCCCCATTGGTGCTTAATTAGCTCTTTATAAGTTGCTTCACGCATTACCATTTGTTGATATAGCTTGACTAAAAAGTCTTGTGCTTGTTCGTGGCTCATTTGCTGTACTTGAGTTTCAAAGGAGCGAATGCTGAACTGTTGTTCTAGTGATAGTTCAATTGGGTTACTCATGATTGACTCCAACAAAAAATATATAAAGACGTGGATAGCATTTCTGCTTAGAAGCTTGGCGCTTTGTCAAAATTAACCTTGCTGTATTAACAAATATAACAACTATTTGACAAATTGCACCTACTTCTAAATGCGTAATTACATATAAACCTTAAGAGATAAATTTAACAATGGGGTTAATACGGAAAACTACAGGTAGTTTTAGCAAGTTGACAAGCTTAAGAATGCTCAAACTGAACAAAGCTAAGTATATGTACTTAAAAAAACGCAGCAAGGACTCCTTTGCTGCGGAATTGGTCATTGAAAATTGGTCATTGGGAATTGGTCAATCACCCATTACCCATTACCCATTACCCATTACCCATTACCCATTACCCATTACCTAAAATGTTTTATCGTAGCGATCAAGTTGGACAATAGTTTTAATCAAAACAAATCCTAAAGCCCCCGCAGCAGTTGCCGCGATCGCCGCCAACCACAGATAATGATTAATTAGCAGTAAAGTGGCAGATAGCGTCAATGTACTAGCTACCAAAGCATAGATAGTAGCTAAGGCGATATTGCTTTGACGACGCATCAGGCGCTCAGTTTCAATGGAACGGACTCGCATCCGAAGATCGCCGCGTTCTAGCTTGTCTAGAGTGTCTTCTAGCCGTCGTGGTAAGCCTAAAGCCGTAGTGCTGACTTGCGCCGCTTGACGACCTAATTCATTGAGAAAAGTATTGCCTTGCGAACCATTGCCGTTTGTCATAATTTCCATTGCAAAAGGTTTTGCAACCTCCATAAAACTAAATTCTGGATCTAAACCTTTGCCTACGCCTTCTAATGTTGAAAAAGCCCGCATTACAAAGGTAAAAGTAGCAGGAAAGCGGAAAGGCTGATCGTAAGCAATCTCGTAAAGATCCTCACTAATGGCGCTAACGGATTGATTCTCAAACGGTTTATCCATAAAGTGATCTAACATATACTGAATCGAGCGCCGCACTGGGCCCATATCATCAGTAGGTGCGATCGCGCCCAGTTCAACTAAAGAAGTAACTACTTGATTGGCATCTTTTTGAGCAATACCAAACAGTGTTTTCATTAATTGCTCTCTTACTCCTGTCCGAATTTGCCCCATCATCCCAAAATCGTAAAAAATTAACGAACCATCAGGACTAACAGCCAAATTACCAGGGTGAGGATCGGCGTGGAAAAACCCATGATTGAGCAACTGTCTTAAGTAAGATTCTGCACCTTGACGGGCTAAAAGCTTACGGTCTAAACCCGCCGCTTCCAAGGCTTCGTAGTGACTAATTTTAATGCCTGGGACGTATTCTAAAGTCAGCACTCTAGGCGAAGTGTAACGCCAATAAACTCGCGGTACTTTTACCCAGTTGTGGTCACGGAAATTGCGGCGAAAGGTGTCCGCGTTGCGCCCTTCATTTAAGTATTCTATTTCTTCCCATAAAATTCGGCAGCATTCGTCATAAATGCCTAGCCAATCTCGACCTTTACCCCATTCTGGGTGACTTTGAAAGTAACGAGTAATGGTTTTGAGAATAGTTAAATCGATTTCAAATAATTTTTTTAAGCCGGGGCGTTGAACTTTAATGGCGACAATTTCTCCCGAATGGAGGGTCGCTTTATGAACTTGACCTAAACTAGCGGCGGCGATGGGAATTTGCTCGAAGGATTGGAATAATTCCGGTAAAGTCTTTCCCAACTCCTGCTCGATAATTGCTTTGGTTTGCTCGTAGCTAAAAGCCGGAACTTTGTCTTGAAGTTTGGCAAGTTCGTTAACGTATTCGCTAGGGAATAAATCGGCGCGAGTAGAGAATAATTGACCGACTTTAATAAACGTTGGTCCCAACTCCAGTAATGTGTTACGAATCCAAACCGCTTGCTCAATCCGTCGAGCCTTGCGCTTTTCTTCAGTAACTCCGCCGGGATAACTCCAGGACTTTTTGTTGAGCCAAAAACCCGTCATTAAAGACAGCACAAACGACCATATGTCAAAGAATCGCCGATTTCGAGAGTAATTGTCTCGATTCCAGCGATAGGAATTATCTTTATGCACCATCGAACTACGCTGGAAGTTGCCTTTAGTTTTGATGGAATTTTTGACAGGAGGAGAAAGAGACACTCGAATTCCTAATCTTTATTTTTGCAGGAGGTCAGAAATAAATACAATGAGATGTTTTAGGGGAAATCCCTACAAACATAAATCTAATTTTTGTCTCCACTTAGATAGAACTACTACGGTGGCGTTGTAATTCGGCTCTTAGTAGCGCAATTTCGGCTCTAAGTTCATCGACGGTTGCTTGTACGTCCATCGATGGAGAACTAGGAGAGGAATACGTTGTAGTGCTACTACTAGAACTACTGGCGGCTTCTCGGTTGGCTCGTTCTATCACTTCAGACGTAAATTGGCGCAGGCGTTCACGCTGTTCTGCATCAAATTTACCTAGTTCGCTTAAAGCATCAGTTAAAGCATTTTCTAAATGTTCGTTGGCAATTTCAGCTACAGCCCGACCAACAAAAAAGGCATGAATCAAAGGATTAGTCATAGGTTGTTTCTGCACTCCATACGCAAAAATTATAGCTTGCTTATCTAGTTCGCCGCCTCCACCGTAGTAAAGATTGAGGTAGCATCAGAAAATCCAAACTTCTTTACTTTACTTTACAATGGATAGTGATCGCCTAAAAACTTTTCGGCACTAGGGCGATCGCATATTATTCCGTCTAAGGTCGCCGCTAGTAATTCTGTTAAAATTTGCCGAAACTGCGGACTTGGTTTATAGCCTAGTTTTTTCAAGTCATCGCCATTAAGGGGCGCTTGAATATTTGCCCAACAATTAAGGTACAACCATATTTGACGGCGGATAATTTTAGGCGATCGCACCACTAACAGAATTAAAGTAGCATCATCGTAGGGTTGCAATAGCTGGAATACTTGACTTTTGGGCGACGTGGGTAGTAATTCTCTAACTTTTGCTTCCGCCGCCTCTAGATTTACTAATCTTTTAATGCTGTCATCGGGCAATTGTAAGTTTTTGGCAACTAAACCGCGCTCTTGGGGTGGTAAGTGAGCAATTAATACTTCTAATCGTAGTAACCAATTAGAAACGCGATCGCGTTTCAATAGTTCTAAAAGCCGCAATTGCTGCCATAAAGAGCGATTTACGCTTAAATCTGGGTGAATGCACTTTGTAGCATCTAAATCGCTAAGTAAGCGTAACCCAGCCTGCCAATAGGGCGATTGGAGGAGATATTTTAATTCGCTGCGGAGACGAGTTTGCAAAGCAGGACGAGTTTTATTATCTGATTGGTTATAAACGCCGCTAGAAATGGCGTAACGAATATACTCAATACTGCGCTGTTCAATTTCAAACCCCAAGCGCACGGCAAAACGGACAGCGCGATAAATTCTTGTCGGATCTTCAATAAAACTATTAGCGTGTAAAACTCGAATTTGCTTGGCTTGCAAGTCCCGCATTCCGCCAAAAAAGTCTAATAATTCACCCGCACGAGGATTAGTTAAGCGCATAGCTAGAGCATTAATTGTAAAGTCGCGCCGATACAAGTCTTGG
>CAJQOK010000039.1 GCA_905479905.1 uncultured Aliterella sp. | reverse complement strand
AGTAGCCATTCCAGGGAAAATTCAGTCTCGAACCCTAGAAACGGTCGAATCAGTGTTAGCGGCTAAACTGAAAGGTGTTTTGGTGCTAGAAGACATCTTTCAAGATACACCAATAGATTTCTTAGCACTGTTCTCGTCACTTAGTTCTCTTTCTGGTGGATATGCAGTAGATTATGTAGCTGCTAATTCATTTTTAGATGCCTACGCTCACTACCGCACCGCTAACCATAACTCATTTACTGTCGCGATTAACTGGGATAACTGGCAACAAATAGGTATGGCTGTGCAAGCTGAAATACCAGCAGAATTGAAGCCGTTTTATCTCGAAAATCAGAAAAATAGCATTACTGCTGAAGAAGGGATAGAGGCGTTTGACCGCATTCTCAGCTATCGCTTACCTCAAGTTATTGTTTCTGGAAGAGACTTACAAGTTGCGATCGCGCAACACCATTCTGCTAAAGCAATCGAGAGTGAAGCAGAAGTTAGTCTCCACCAGCACTTTTATCCCCGTCCCAACTTAAGTAATTCTTATGTTAGTCCCCGCGATCGCATCGAGCAAATTCTCGCCGATCTTTGGCAACAACTACTCGGCATTGAAAAAGTAGGCATTCACGATAACTTTTTCGAGTTGGGTGGAGATTCTATTCTCAGCTTCCAGGTGGCATTAAAAGCTAACCAAAGTGGCTTGCAGCTTCAACCCAATCAGCTTTTTGAATATCCGACAATTGCAGATTTGGCAAAAGTCAGCATACAGACTACAGAGAAGACTGTAGAAACTGAAAATAACGATGTTTCTCAGTCTGCTAAAGCTAGTACAAACAACTTATCAGACTTTTTTGAAGTCAATCTAACTCCAACAGAACTCACTAAATTTTTCACCAAAATCAACCGCAAAGAAAGTAATAAGTAAGATGAAAACAGAAAATATCCAAGATATCTACGAACTCTCGCCCATACAGCAGGGGATTCTCTTTCACTGTATTTATGCTCCCGAATCGGGATTCTATTTCGTCCAAAAAATCTTTAGCTTATGTGGCAATCTTAATTTTGTTGCTTTCAATCGTGCTTGGCAACAAGTCGTAGCCCGACATACAAGTTTGCGTACTGGCTTTTACTGGGAAGAGATTAATAAACCCCTACAAGTTGTGTACGAGCAAGTAAAAGTACCTATAGAGCGGCAAGACTGGCGGGGATTAGATTTAGACGAACAACAACAGCGATTAGAGTCTTTTTTGCAGAGCGATCGCGCTAAAGGTTTCGATCTATCTCAAGAATGTCTGATGCGGCTGACTTTGTTTCAATTGGATGACACTACTTATAAATTCATCTGGACTTCCCATTTTATTAATATGGATGGTTGGTCAGTTGCGCTGGTGCTAAGTGAATTTGTCCGACTTTACGAAGCATTTTGTCAGAATCTAGAAGCATCTTTAACACCTGGTAGTTCTTTTAAAAGCTACATTAGTTGGTTGCACAAACAGGACTCTGACAAAGCTGAAATCTTTTGGCGGCAACAGCTTAAGGGATTAAAAGCACCTACTCCTTTAACTAATTTATATGTCGAGCAAAGTTCCAGTCGAGAACAAAAATATGACTGCCAAAGAAGCTTGTTATCCGAGGCAACAACAGCAGCACTAAAATCCTTAGCACCAAAGCATCAACTAACTCTAAACACGCTCATTCAAGCAACTTGGGCTTTACTTCTGTGCCGCTACACGGGAAAACAAAAAGTTGTCTATGGATACACTACTGCGGGTCGTCCAGTCGATTTAGTGGGAGTAGAATCGATGGTAGGCATGACTATCAAAAGCTTGCCTGTCTGGGTAGAAGTAGACGAACAGCAGCAGCTAATAACCTGGAGTCAGCAGCTACAAAAGCAATTGGTTGAGATGCGTCAGTATGAATATAGTCCGTTGGTAGAGATTCAAGGCTGGGCTGAATTACAGCGAGATGTGCCTTTGTTCGAGAGTTTGGTAGTGTTTGAGAAAGTCCCGATGTTAGCGACTTTCCAAGTAAGCCAAGGAGAGTTAGCAATCGAGATGACCGATATCTTGTACAAGACAAACTATCCTCTCAACATAGTCATTTACCCTTTTACTCAACTAACCCTAGAAATCTCTTACGATAGCAGTCGTTTCGATGCTGTCACGATTTCTGGTATCCTCCAACATTTAAAGACATTGCTCCAAAACATAGTAGCCAATCCACAAGCACGTCTCAAAGATTTGACATTACTAACACCAGTCGAACAGGAATTAGCTCAAATTTTAGCAAGAGAAGCGGAATTTGACTTTGATTTTGCTTGTAATTAATACAGTTTCTTAACAGCAACTATAAATAACCATGAGTATCTTTGAACAGTGTGAATCTAATGTCAGAAGCTATTGCCGTAGTTTTCCTGCGGTATTTCATAGAGCGAAAGGTTCTGCAATCTATTCCGATTCAGGACAAGAATATATCGATTTTTTAGCTGGAGCAGGTGCTTTAAATTACGGACATAACAACGACCAAATTAAACAAGAAATAATGTTGTATCTCGATGCAGATACCATTATTCACGGGTTAGATTTCCATACTTCTGCTAAAGAAAGATTTTTGACCAAATTTTTTGAAGCAGTTTTAAATCCTAGAAATCTAAATTATCGCATCCAGTTTTGCGGTTCGACAGGAACAAATGCGGTCGAAGCAGCTTTAAAGTTAGCTAGGAAAATAAAAAATAGAACGGGTATATTCTCCTTTATGGGAGCGTATCATGGGATGACATCTGGTAGTTTATCTGTAACTGGTAATATTGCCATTCGTTCAGGGATTTGGGGAACGTCAAACAACGTAACTTTTATGCCTTATCCCTACGGATTTATGGAGAGTTTTGATACGATCGCATATATAGATTCAGTCCTAAATGACGTTAATTCTGGAATTGAAAAGCCAGCAGCGATAATCTTTGAAACGGTGCAAGCTGAAGGGGGAATTATTGTTGCTCCAAATGAATGGATGCAAAGACTTCGAGAATTATGCGATCGCCAAGATATTATATTAATTTGCGATGATATTCAAGTTGGTTGCGGGCGAACTGGCCCCTTCTTTTCTTTTGAAAGAGCGAATATTGTTCCCGATTTAGTAGTGCTATCAAAATCAATTAGCGGTTACGGATTTCCCATGTCGTTATTGTTAATTAAACCAGAACTTGATTTGTGGGAACCTGCGGAACATACTGGTACTTTTCGCGGCAATCAATTAGCGTTTGTTGGGGCGAGGGCTGCTTTAGAATATCGGGAAAATACTAACTTAGAAAAGGAAGTTAAGCTTAAAGAAACTTTTTTACAAACTTTCTTAAATAAAGAAATAGCATCAATTAGTGACCAAATATCCATTCGCGGTATTGGTATGATTTGGGGGATCGATCTAGCTAATTTTGGTGGTGCAAGTTTAGCGAAAAAAATAACTTCTCAGTGCTTTGAATTGGGGTTAATTATTGAACGAGTTGGTAGAAATGACACGGTAATTAAAATCTTACCTCCTTTAAATATTGAGATAGATACTCTACAAAAAGGATGTTCGATTATTAAAAAGGCTTTTGATAAGATTTGATCGCAATTATTTAAAGTTTTTATTTCACGTAAAAACAAGCGGTTATTGCATTACGTACCTTTCCTAATAGAAATAACAGGCGTGCAAAAGTGATGAGAAGTGAGGACAAGAGAATAGCAGTTGAGCAAAATACAGGTAAACTTTACTGACTTAATCGCGTTCATCTTTTTAAGAAGCAATTATTAACGATAAATAAAGTTTGATTCTAACGAGTGTTAAAAAAATGAAAACAACGAACGAAGAACTATACACAAATAATGAAGAAAATCTATTTTCTCATAAAATCTATTGGTTGAATCAACTTGCGGGAGAATTGCCGGAAACAAATATTATTAGCGATTATCTAAGACCTGAATTGTACCAAGGTAAGAATAGAGCGATCGCATTTAAATTATCCGAGCGTTTATCTCAAGCTGTTATTGGTGTTGCTAGAGGTTCTTACTTTGGAATATATTTGCTGTTATTGTCTGCTTTTAATATTTTGTTGCACAAATACACGAGTAATAAAAATGCGGTTTTTGGCGTACCTAGTTATCAACCAATAGCTAGCAAAAACAAAATAGTAAACAGAGTTTTGCCTCTGTGTTTGAGTATAAACAACGAACTTACATTCAAAGAATTTCTATCGCAAGTTAAAG
>CAJQOK010000038.1 GCA_905479905.1 uncultured Aliterella sp. | reverse complement strand
CCCGACAACTTCCCCCACGCCGTCCGAACAGGGAATTAGCGGTAACGGTATATTGGGATCGTATAAGCCCTTTACTACCATCAAATCTCGGTAATTTAACGAAACTACCCGCAACTTAATCAACACTTGTCCGTATCCTGGACTGGGATGAGGTCGTTCTATTAGTTTTAGAGCATCTAACCCAAAGTTGTTTTGAATCTCAAATGCCTTCATTGATCCTTTACCTTTTATTAACCTTAACGCTAACGTCAATTTAAACTTAAAAAAATTACTAGCTATTAAGTTCTTTGATTTGCTGTTGAATTTTCAAAATATTTAACTCTAAATCTGAACGAAAATCTCTCAGGGCGGCAAGCTTTTCATCAGTTTCTTGGAGATGAAATTGCAAAATTTCTAGTATCTTTTGTTTACCTCTTATACCTGTAGAATCTTGAAAATACAAGTCAATAACGGTAGTAATTTCTGATAGTGTCAATCCCAGCGACTTTAAACAATCAATTTTTTGCAGTTTGGCAACTTCAGTTTGGCTGTAATACCTAAAGCCCTTACCTTCCCGCTCATTAGGACTTAATAGCCCTAAGTTTTCGTAGTAGCGAATTGTTCGAGGAGTTACCCCAGCAATTTGTGCTAGTTCTCCAATCCGCATTTTGTCGGTCACTTTACTTAATCAACATTGACGTTAACGTTAACTTGATATTAATAAATTTTGAGTGAAAGTGTCAAGCTAAATTTATGAAAGAAAAGGCAGACACACGCTAAAGCTAGTTCTACCAGGGTTAGAGTCTAGAGAAATTGAACCATGATGTCGATTTTCGACAATGCGCCGTACCATATCTAAACCTAGTCCTGTACCTTTACCTACGGGTTTTGTGGTAAAAAATGGCTCAAAAATCCGCGATCGCATCTCCGCCGAAATTCCCGCTCCTGAATCGGTAATAGTCACAACTAGGCGATCGCCTTTATTTTTGGTTGTTAGTTCGAGAATGCCTTTGTTATCCATAGCATCAATGGCATTATCAATTAGATTTGTCCACACTTGATTTAGTTCACTCCCATACACCAAAATTTGGGGAATTGTGTCGTCATACGACCTTTTTACTGTAATACCTTGTTTTAACTTGCCGGAAAACAGCCGAATTGTATCTTCAATTCCTTGATGTACATCTATAAGTTGTTGCGCTCCTTGGTCGAGATAAGAGTAAGATTTCATCGACTGCACCAGTTCAGAAATTCGTTCTGCACTGCGTAAACCGCCTTTAATTGTTGACATGACTTCAAACGATAACCCCAACCAACGCACCCCCATTTCTCGCAGTTCGCCAGAGTCGTTGCGCCAAGGAGAAATTAATTGTTCTAAAGTTTTAATCTCAACCCCCGCTTCGGCTAAAGGTGTTGCCAAATTCCAAGCATCTTCAATTCCGTAGTCTTCAAGCCAAGTTAAAAGCTCATCTTCACGATCGCCCATTGTTACAGGATCGACAAGCTTATTAACAATTGCCTCATAACCGCGATCGCGCTCCTCAGTCCATTGCTCAATTTCTGCTTCACTAAGCCCTGCTTGTCCTGTTACCAAATTCATGCGTTGCAACTCAATCAAAGCCGGAGTTACGTCTTTAAGGGCGCGGACAAGGGCGGCGGCGGGGTTATTTAATTCGTGAGCAAGTCCCGCCGCCAAAGTTCCCAATGCTGCCATTTTTTCTCGGCTGCGGATAAAAGACTCTAAGCCGCGCGATCGCGCTGTTACAGCTTGAAAAATCATCCTTTCAAAAGCTCTACACTCATGCAATAAGCTTAAAAAATCATCCTCTTTGAGTCGATGCAACCGACAATCAGTAAAACTTCGCAGCGTAACCGGGACTATTTCGCCTGTAAGAATCTGCACTTCACCGAAAAATGCTGGTGCTTGGTGCTGTCCGATGGGCATATCAACGCCGTCACTCTGGCGAGTTACCCCAATTCGTCCCTCGGTCAAAATCAAAAAGCCCAGCGCTACATCACCTTCGCGGACTAATACTTCTCCCGCTTTCAAATCCATAGCTTCAGCGCGATCGCACACCCAATTTAGCCGCTCTGGGGACAATACTTGAAACAACTCTAGCTTTAACAACTCTTGAGAACAGAGCATGAGTTTATTTTGGCAACGTTAATAAATAGCCTAGCAATTTTGCTCAAATACAGGTTAAAAACCAAGCAGCAACAGAAGTATGGTTAGTTTGACGAGAGCGCTGTAAACCTTCTTCGAGCAATGCGAAGTCAAGTCCTGGCAATACTACAGACTCACTAATTCTCTGACTACCACCATTAGGAACAATCTTAAAGGCAGTAATTCGCGCCTTTTTTACATTTACTACCCAATATTCAGGAATGGCTAAATCTTCATAAATTAGGCGTTTTTGTCCTAAATCGTCAGCCAAGAAACTATTGACAATTTCAATCGCTAAATTGGGGATGGCAATATTATTGAGATTTGCTACCGAACTTCCTGTAGGAGCTAAATTAGCTCGTTCTCCTAAATAATAAGATACATCTGGCTGGATTTCTTTTTCCCCTGGTTTTTGATAGCTACAATTAATCAGTAAATTCAATGGTATGCTTTTGGCGATCGCAAATTGGTTGACCAAAATTACAACTATGCCGTTATCGCGGGAATGGTCAGATCCAACTGGTGGCATTTCAATCCTTAACTGCCCATTATGGTAGTAGCATTTAGCCTTTTCATACTCTGGGTTTTTTTGTAATTGAATAAAATCATTCCAAGTGAAATCAACCCAAGTATTTGTTGGTAATATTGTCTGTAGTTCGCTCATAAATCGCCCCCTGCAACTTTTGAGATTTAGTGAAGCATTATTTAGCTATTTGCCAACATTGACTTGCGATCGCCCAATCTTCTTGAGCTTCAATAACTAAAACTCTTGCACTAGAATCATTGGTAGCAATATCTGTATCAATTGGCGAATTGGCATTTTTATCAGAGTCAATTTTTATGCCCAGAAATGCCAGTGCTTCGCAAGCGGCGGCTCTTATCGGCGGCTGATGTTCGCCCACACCGCCTGTAAATGCGATCGCATCCACGCCGCCTAAAGTAACTAACATAGCGCCTATATGCTGACAAAGCGACTTCACATACATATCAAAAGCTAACCCCGCGCGATAATTATCTTTTTTAGCTTTAATAATCTGGCGCATATCGTTAGACAAGCCAGAAATACCCTTTAATCCCGAAGCAATATTTAGCATTTCGTCTAACTTATCCGCGTCATAACCTTGTCGCAGTAGATGAATTAAAATCCCCGGATCGACGCTACCAGAACGGCTACCCATCATCAACCCATCTAAAGGCGTAAACCCCATTGTTGTATCAATGCTTATTCCGCCGCGAATCGCAGCTATTGAGCAACCATTACCCAAATGACAAGTAATTAATCGCAAAGACTCTACATCTTTATTCAACAATTGAGCAGTACGATGGGCGCAATATTCATGATTAATCCCGTGAAACCCATAGCGGCGAATACCTTGCTCAAAAAGTGCGTAAGGAATCGGATAAACCGCCGCCATTGCTGGTAATTGGCTATGAAAAGCTGTATCAAATACTGCTACTTGCGGCACATCAGGTAATATTTGTTCAATAGCGGTAATTCCTTCTAAATTAACCGGATTGTGAACGGGTGCAAAACTTGCAAGACGAGAAATCGCGTCAATTACTTTTTGTGTAATTATCGTAGCTGCTCGGTAATCTTCGCCGCCATGTACTACCCGATGACCGACAATATTAATTTCTGATAAATTATCAATTACTTGCGTCTCGCCTTCGTATAAACTATCGAGCAGACAAGACATTACCGCCATGCGATCGCTACTTGACAATTCTGTTTGTAATTCTCCGCTATCGGTTTTAACTTTAAGCTCTGCTATCCCTTGGGAGTAAGTCCAATCAATTTTTGCTGACCATAACGGTTTTAAAGGCAAATCTGGTAAATTATCACCTATTTGGTACAAACAACTTTTTTGACTGCTAGAACCTGCGTTTAATACTAATATTTTCATATTTTTATTTAGCTTAAAACTCCTCCCTATAACGAGAGCAGAGTATTGGGGCTGACAATTTTTTGCATCTATCCTCAGAAGTTGCTTACGAAACCTCTTAGAATAGATATAGTTATTAAAATATATAAACCTTTACCCTAATACTTGACTTCGCGTTTTCAGATAACTTAGTTATTTGTATTTAGCCTTTGCCACAAAGGTTTGCAATGCACTTGTTAAGCGGCGGCTAATTACCCCGCCAATCTTTGCTCAAAAGCAGAGTGTTAGAGCTAGTAGAGGAAGGTATTTATTCCTTCAGAGGCGGTTATGGCGGTGAATTTTGCCCGAACTTCTACTTCAATTCAATGTTTGCAGCGAGTTTTTACAACTGTCGATGCTGAAAGTTGTCCTTACAGGTTTAACTTTCATATGCACACGGTATATTCTGATGGCAAATTTCAGCCAGAAGAATTAATAGATCGAGCTATTGCTATTGGTTTACAAGCTTTAGCCATTACCGATCACCATACTATTTTAGGCTATAAAACAGCGCAACGTTATTTAGAAGATTGGAAATGGAGTCATCCCCAAACCGATAAACCCGCGCCACAACTTTGGAGTGGGATAGAAATTAATGCCCGAATTTTGAATGTTGAAGTACATATTCTGGGCTATGGATTTGAACCATCACACCCTAGCTTGCAACCTTATTTGCAAAGAGGCGCTGTCAAAGGAGAAGGGTATCAAGCGGAGAATGTTATTAATTCTATTCACCAAGCGGGAGGGCTTGCAGTTCTCGCTCACCCAGCACGTTACAAAAAGTCTCACTTCGATTTGATCCCGGCTGTGGCCCAATTAGGTATTGATGGGGTAGAAACTTACTACGCCTACAATAATCCCAATCCTTGGAAACCTAGCCCCACCGAAACCCAACAAGTACAAAACCTTGCTGCTATTTATAATTTGTTGAGTACCTGCGGAACAGATACTCACGGACGTAACTTACTTCAGCGTCTTTAATTATGATTAGATTTCTCCAAAAAAATATACCTTCTCATAAATGAGAAGGTATTGTAAAGCAATATTAAAACTATTAGATTGATTTAGTCCTAAAAAGCGGACATGATTGTGATAATACTGACACTTGTTAAAGCCACTGCAACGC
>CAJQOK010000037.1 GCA_905479905.1 uncultured Aliterella sp. | reverse complement strand
GGCAGATTGCTCTGCTTCTTTACAGTGTTGTAATACATCGCGTTGGGGGACACCTGCCGCCGTCCATACAAAACCTACACTAACTGTAATATCTTCTCCGTGCGCTTTCCAGACCTTCGGCTCAAATTGATAAAGCCAATGGAGGACTTCTGTAACTTTTAGTTTCGGCTCTGGAGTAGTGCGATAAAATACGCCCAAAAAATCGTCTCCTCCAGCATAAATAATTCGCCCATTGTTCTTTTTTACAGACGGGATTAAAGAATCTTTTGCCCAATTCACCATTTTGTGACTAAATTTATTTAATTCTGCTGATTCATCCCCAGCATCAGCGAGGCTTCTTAAATGGTTTCCAATACTATCGCCATCTCCTTGAAACCAGCCCGTCCAGCGATTGTCTTCAAAACGACTGAGATTACGGAATGTTTGGGGAATTTCTACATCAGGAATACGCTCAGAACTAATGTTTAAATAAGATTTGACTTCTTTATAAGTAATCAAACGTTTAATTAGTTCGGGTATGCTCAATTGCTCGGTAGTATCGACAAATGCCTCTCCTAAAGAGGAGATTGTCCCCAATTGATTGTAAAACTTACTAATTTCGGCACTTTGTTCTTTGGGACTGAGGTTTAAACTCATGCCAGGAAAAGCGATCGCATCTGCGCCCGATAAAGTAGAACTTTCACCTTGCCAGTTAATTCCTGTCCAATCGCGCGATCGCTTTTTATTATTCAGTTTTTGACGAACGTTGCTAATACTATTACCTTGCTGCCAAAAAAATTCCCAAGCGTGGTTAGTCCAAGCATTCCACTCATTTTGCCAGCAATACTTGTTTGGTAATTGCTGCTCGATCCAAGTGCGACAACCTTGAGTAATGCCTTTCCAAGTATTGTTTAAGGCTTTTTTAGCATCTTTTTCCGGAAAATTGCCGCGAATCAAAATTTGGTTAGGTGTACCTTGGGTAAGGTTAATGATTGCCGGAGAAATAATCGCGTCCGCATTCTCCAAATAGCGTTTAGCTTCTTCGCATAGTTCTCGTGCTAAGTAAGACAAAATAAAAGAGCTACCGTATAAATCTCGAAGTTTGCGAGATTTCTCAATGAAGCCTTGTACTGGCGCGAAAGTGATAGCTGTGTATTCATCGGTCATATTTATCTATTATTTTGAAACTCTAACAATTAGCAAAATCAATAAATTTAAGTTTTTAAGGATTAATCTGTCACAGTTGTAATCTTTCATTTAAGAAAAACATAGACTTTGTAACAAACTTTTTACAATGCAAAGGACTAAAGGACAAATTCTCTAGATAAATTATGTATCTGCCAAGATTAACAGGAGAGTTTACTGAAGCTAATTTATGTTAAAAGTTCTGCTTGTTACCGTTGGCGGTTCGCCTCAACCTATATTTACAGCAATTGATACCCTGCAACCCAACCGGGTTATTTTCTTTTGTTCTGACGGCGTAAAAGGAAGCAAAAACTTAGTTATTGGCGAAGGAAAGCCTTGTAAGATTCGCCAAAATGACCAAGTAATATTAGAACTGCCAAGTATTCCTACCCATATGGGATTAACCAACTTTCAAGCAGATACAGATTTAGTATTAATTCAAAATCCTGACGATCTGGCGGAATGTTATCAACGGGTTGCAGAAGTTATTAGTCTTCTCAAACAATGCCCCAGTAATCAAATAGTAGCTGATTATACAAGTGGAACTAAAAGTATGTCTATTGCCTTAGCAATGGCGATCGCTGATAATCAAGATACTCTTTACGTTACGACAAGTACAAACCGCGAGAATTTGACGAAAGTTGAGCGGGGAGAAGCTACCGAGCGCGTAAAAACAGTTGAGATTACAGTTAGACGAAAAGTTGAGCAATTTTTACCGCCGTTGTTAAAGCAGTATAACTATACAGGTGCGATCGCCGAGCTAAAAAGTCTTTTACAACTAGAGTTATCTGCGGAATCGAGAATGCAAGTCCGCAAACTTAAAGACTATTGCCATAGTTTTGACGATTGGGATAGGTTTAATCATCAAGAAGCTTTGCAGCTACTTCAACCTTACATGAGTCAGCCAAAAATTCGCTCTCTAGGAATGTTTCTTAAGCGAATAATTAATAGCCGTGCGGAAATAGATGAGCAATTTAGCTCAACAGAAAATGTTAAATGTCATGGCTATGAAATTGTGGAAGATTTATTGCTCAATGCCGAACGCCGAGCCGCTCAACAGCGTTATGATGATGCTGTGGGTAGACTATACCGAGCTTTAGAGCTATTGGCACAAATTCGTTTATGGAAAGCTTACAGAATCAAAACTGGTGATGTGGAAATACACAAGTTACCAGAGTTTCTCCATCAAAGCTATGCTGCTTTACCCGTCAGTGCCGTTGATGGTAAGATTCAATTAGCATTAAATAAAAGCTATATATTACTAAGCGAGTTACCCGATGAACCTTTGGGTAAAATTTACCAGCAGCAAGCCAGTAAAATTCAAAACGCATTGAAGATTCGTAACTACTCGCTATTTGCTCATGGATTTAGTCCAATTATGAAGGCAGAATATCAAGCTTTTAGTGAAGTTGTAGTTAGTTTGATGACAAGCAGCATTGCAGCATTAATACCTACGGGTTTTAAGTCTCAAGCAGTTCAATTTCCTCAAGAATTAAATGATCTATAGTTTTTTTGGGCTGATTTTTTCTTCGGAAGCTCTACAAAATTTTTGAAAAGTGTATTTTGACAATTTGCGAAGATTCGGTAAAATGCCTGAAACTCCTATTATTTGGTTGCGAGCCTCGATAGCTTGCGTATTAAGGTTTGCAGCAGT
>CAJQOK010000036.1 GCA_905479905.1 uncultured Aliterella sp. | reverse complement strand
GCACATAAAAGAAAGCTTTAAATCGTTGACTTACAACATTGATTTTCTAACAAAAGAAATTGATAGAGATATTGCCGATCTGACTAAAGATTTAGATACAAGGTGCGACCGCATTGACCAAAATCTACTAGAGATTAAGGCGTTGCTACTGTCTAATTTGGGGGTGAAATCTAAGGAATGAAACTTAATAAATATCAATTAGATTTGCTTGCCACGATATTTGGTGCGATCGCCGGGATTTGTGGCGTGCTGGTTACTCAAGAAGTAGGCGATCGCAAAGTCACGGGTACTGTCGGCGGCGTTGCAACAGTGCTTTTAGGTGTTGTTAGCCAGCGCCCAGCTAATGCCAGCCCCACGACTGAAGATTTGGAAGAAACAAAATGAATGCTTTAGAGAATTTAGAAAAAACTTATAAATTAGTAGACGCGCCCAAAGATGTAATTAGGGCGGTTCAAGGTCAATTACTCAAAGTGCATCTTTTAAATGGTGTCGCCGATGGAGTGGTAGGAAAACTTACCTTATCTGCCTTTGCTGAATTTAAAAAGCTTGAGTATTTAGAGTATCCAGAACTGCTGGGGAAATCGACGGCGATCGCACTTCTGGAAGCTACAAGCGATCGCAAAGCTCCAACCGACGAGCCGACCAAGGCTAAAGATACTTCTCTTAAAGTCTTTTTCCCAAAAATTGGATGGGTGGGAGCTAATCAGCCAGTTCATGCGGGGGGAAATTTCAGTTGGGGGGAATTTACAAAAAATCTAACGCGGGTTCCCCAAACTGAAAAAGTAGTTGATGCGATCACAAAACTTGCATACTACCTTGAGGACGTGCGAGCGCAATTTGGGCAACCATCAATAATAATCAATTCAGGATATAGACCGACATCAGTTAATAGAGCAGTCGGCGGCGCAAGTAATTCTCAACATCTTTACGGAGCGGCGGCGGATATTGTTGTTAGCGGTATCAAGCCTCACGAGGTGTACAAGCGACTAAATCAGACGCATGGGAGCAAAGGCGGTTTAGGGAATGGAAGTAGCTTTACTCATGTGGATTTAAGGGGATACAGGGCGCGGTTCGCTTATGGAGCTTAAGTTTGGTGTAGACAGTCTTATTTATTAGGGATAGAATGGACGCGATCGCACCTTGCCAAACAATTTTGTAATTCAAAGGATGCAAGGTGTTTTTGGGGACAAAACAAGGGGCGATCGCCAAATCTTTATACAAATTACCGTAGTATTTCTGATTCGATTGCCTCTAACTGGCAACGACAATGAAACGGTAATAACTAAATTTATATAAATGCAACGGCACTGGCACCAACTGCGCCCACGACAACAAAAGCCGTCTCCTTGGATTGCTTTGGGCGTTATATTCTTTTCTCTATATTTTTCTAATTACTTAAATTCGTTGATGGCAGTCCCAATAAAAGTAGATTCTGTATCAAATACAAAAAGTGATACAGAATCTACTCCTCAATCGCTCAATTCGATGGAACAATCTGTCTACGAACAAATAAACGAGCATCGTGAATCTAAGGGATTGTCGCCGCTTGTTTTAGATGGCTGGCTCAGTCAGCAGGCACGAGAACACAGTGAAGCTATGGCTAAAGGTGATATTTCTTTTGATCATGAATTTTTAGATCAGCTTAATCAAAAAATTATTAAGACAGGCCCTTATCAAAGCGCTGCTACTGCTATTGGTATGACTTTAGGTCACGCTAACCCCGCTCAAGCAAATGTCAATAACTGGCGAACAAGTATCTTTGATGAAACTCGCGCGGCTATCAATGGCGAGTACGAGCTAACAGGGGTTGGCGTAGCAATGAATCTAAAGGGCGAGTATTACTTTACTCAAATCTTCTTACTTCGTTAACCAATCTGATACAGAATCTAATTTCTTCAACATTACGGGGATTCTGTATCACTTTCCCTCACCGTCGAGGATTCGCTATCAAAGTTGATACAGAATCTAATTTAGCCGATCGCACAATCGACCAACCAAGATTTTTTTAGATCGCTAATCGATCAAATTGGTATGTTCGCTGCTTTCGCAATTAATTGTTTATCCCTCAACAGTTCCTCATTAGTTGGTTGATTTGCCGATCGCTTGGTTCTCCATTCGTCTAATTCTCTCCAGTGCCACCAACCTTCTTGAACTCTGAACATTTTATAAAGCTCGTCAATTTCCAAAATTTCGCCGTTTTCCAGCGCCGCCGCAATAAGTGAGTCTATAACCGTTTCTTGTTGCTGATCGATACTTTCTCTAGCTCGTTGCTCATTCGCTTCTTTGCGCTGCTCTAACTCTTGGTATTCTGCCCATAATTCGTCGTGGTTCTTATCGATCCACTTCTTGGGTAGCTGTGGGCGCTTGGGCAACTCATCAACCTTCTTCATTCCAAATTCTAAAAATTTCTCTCTCTCGTATTTTTTTTCTTTATCTGAGAGAGAGATCTTATTAGTTTTAATAGTCTTATTAGTCTGAGGGATTTTGGAACCTATGTCTGACAAGGGTTGTATCTGCTCTGTTTGCGGCAATTTTTCCATGACCTCCGTTAATTTTTCCATGACCTCCGGTGATTTTTCCATGACCTCCGGTGATTTTTCCATAACCTCCGGTGATTTTTCCATCCTAGGAAATTGGACAGCACTACTGCGAAATTGGACAGCACTCTTGTTGAATTTATTACTTGCACAGGGACATACACGAAAGTCAGCAGAAACTAGCTCTAAGTCAATCCAGCCAAGTTGATAAAGAACTTTCAAAGCGTCAGACACAGTGCGTTTTGATAGTTCAAGTTCCTCGGCTATCTCTTTGGCGGTGAAGCTTGTGAAACGATCGCCAAACGGATTGAGGATCTTGAGATGATAAAAAATGTCTCGTTGTGCAGGCGTTAATTCCTTGCGAGACATCAGAAACTCCTCGCGTTGTAATGGGTAAAACTTGCCCTCAATGTTACTGTGGGTCATGACTGTTTAATTGTTTGTAAATTAGTGATTTATTGAGATTCTTCTGTGACCAGTAACCTTTTTAAACTCAATCCAGCCCAACAGATCGAGAACTTTCAAAGCGTAAGACACAGTGCGTTTTGATAGACCTAGCGGTTTGGCTATATCGTCGAGATTGAAACCCAACCAATCTCCATCAGGATCGAGAGTCTTAAGGTAGTAACAAATGTCTCGTTGTGCTGGAGTTAGTTCTTTGCAAGCTCTCAAGTGTTCTTCGGTGCGTAGCGCGTAGAACTTGCTTTCTATCTTGCTTTCGGAGAAATTATTATTGTTGTAGAATGTCATTAGCCACTAAGTAATTTGTGAATTTGTGTTGTATTTTTCGACACAAAACCCCGTAGTAACCCAGCTTAGATTTCAGTTGTTGGTCGTCCAAGCTGGGGCAGAAATAGGCTATAAAATCCCTGCGCTACTATTTGTAGCAGCAGGGATTTCTCTAAAACAGCGTATTTACACGGGTATTTGGTCTTGTTTGCCAGCCTTCGATTAAGCTTCTCACTTGGGAGGGAGTCGCGCCTTGGTTGACAAAAGCCTGAACTCTTTTAGCTCGTTCTATCGCTTTAGAATTTCGCGTGTTGCCGCCGGGGATATGTAGATGTCGCATCCGTTTACCATCGCGGTAGCTGAATCGAAAGTATTGATTTACTGTATTGGATGTACCTCGCGGATAGTAAAGGTTGATTGGCTCGTCCGTAAATCGCAAGACTTCGGGACAGGAATAAGGTTCTGTATCAATTTCTGCAAGCACAAAGTTACCTCCTTCGGGTTTGGATTCTGCATCAATTTTTAGGGCAGTGTCTTCGGGCGGCTCTAAACCAACGATGGGTTAGCAAGTAACCGCTCGAAGTCTTTGTGCCACTCCCACCAAGTTCGGCGGCAATCGCGGCATTGAATAGCGTCCAGTCCAGGGATAATGTTTGTATGAGTACATAGAGTTGGATCGAGTTGCGACATAATAAGTTGTTCCTCCTTTTTGGCAGATTCACTTGACATTGCTTCTGCTTGCTGACGAACCACTAAAAACCGCTCAATCATTAGACCGACTGAGCGGTTTTTATTTGTGGTTAGTCTTGGTCTGGCTCGTCTGGCACTCCTGAGACATCCATCTTCATAGATTTAGCAAGAGTTTTTAGAGACACGCCAAGCTCACGGGCAAGAGCGATCGCCCGATCAAAACTTGGGGCGTATACTCCCCTTTCCCAATCGCCAATAGTCCTAATGCCTGCATTTATTCGTCGGCTTAGTTCCGGCTGAGTTAGTCCAGCACTTTCTCGAAGTGTCTTCAAGGTTGGTTGGTCTTGTGAGTTTTCTGTATTCATTATAGCGGTGTAACGCCAGCAGTCAACCGCTTAACAACCTCGGAGGCTGGCGGTAAACTGCTAGTTAATAGACAACATAAAAAGCAGACACCTAAAGAAAGGGATGTCTATGGGAATATCTGCTTTTGTTTGTCTCTTAACACGATCACGCTAAGTATTAAACGCTAGGAGCCTAGTTACTAGGTCAGCACCGCCATCCAGATTAATTAATGGCGAAAATCCAGCAGATGCAAGGCGAGAACACCTGTACTAACCCAACTCAAAAACCATGAAATCCAAACTTTTAGAAAACTACCAGCGCAATCAACTTGCCGCCAAAGAACTGATACAGAATCAGTTAGCCGAGGCACATAAGCAACTTGCCGCCGCCGAAACCTTATCAGGAGCGCAGCACATCTTTAATTTCGACGAAACAACCAAGCTCAACCGGGCAGTAGACGCAGTGCAAGAGCTTGCCGCCTATCTCCGCGACACCTGGCAGAGCGATTACAAATAACTTACCCAACTCAAAAACCATGAAAACAGAAAAAAGTATTGCTCAAATGGCGATACAGAATCTTCTAGTAGAAGCACACGAGCAACTAACCACTGCCAAACGGGTAGCGGCGCAAGATAACAATACTTTTACCTTGGACGACGTGGAACGGCTTGAACACTTAGCCGAACAGGTAGAGCTTGCCCTAGCCGACCTATGCGGCGTAGTCAAAGAAAATTCATGTATATAGTCAAGCTCCCAAGCGGCGAATACATTAATTTAGCCTTTCTCCAACGAGTAGAAGTACATCTAGATGTACCCATTGCCATGATTTATTGGAGCGCCGGGGGCAAGAATTTATATCGCAACGAAGATGCTAAAGCGATTATCGAAGCAATATCCAATCAGTACCTAGACTTCAGCAATGACAAAACAACCTAGCGGCTGGGCGGACACCAACACCGCCGCCGACTTCCTCGGCATAACACCCCGCCAACTAAGAAAGCTCCGAAAAGATGGCTTATTTAAACTTGGCAAGCATTACCGGATTACTACTAGCCCGATGGCTGCTAAACCAAATTATCTATGGCATTGCGACAGATGCGGGGCTGCCCTAGAAATACCAATGGAAAAGAGGTAATGAAGCAAACCAAGAAATACATCAAGGCTTGCGAAATCGCCACCCTTAACCATGAAACCCAAGAATCCTTGTACAAACAGCTAAACGAGCTAGGTTTTTTCTGGGATTCCAAACTTCAGAAATGGGAAAGAGACGATCGCATCGCCGACCCGCCATCAGATTTAATTAGAGTCCGTGTCTGGGCTGCTACCGACAAAGTAGAGCAAGCCGCGCGCTGCTTTATTGAATCTGCCCAACAGTACAACTTAAAACTCCAAGAACAGTCAGGGATTTATCAAAACCGACCGCCCAAACAAAACGAATCCAGAATCTATTTAACCTTTACTGACAGGGAATCATCTTATGAATGAATTAGATTGTATTATCGCAGCAAGAACCGTTTTAAAAGACCCAAATAAGTATGTAATTCTAGACACTGAGACAACCGGGCTTTATCCTTGCGAAATCGTACAAATAGCCATTATTGATTTATCAGGTAAAACTTTGCTAAACACTTTAGTAAAGCCAACACGTAAAATAGAGTCAGGCGCGGCGGCGATTCATGGCATTACAGAAAAAACTGTTTCTAACGCTCCAACTTTTAAGGAGATATACGAGCAAGTAAAATCAATAATTAATAACAAGACAGTATTAATTTACAACACAGGTTTTGATAGTCCAGTTCTAGATTTATGCTGTTCTGTTTATGGATTATCAAAATTTGAGTATCAAGAGCTTTGTATCATGCACCTTTACTCTGAGTTTGTGGGGGAATGGAACGATTATTTTGGAAATAATAAATGGCAAAAATTACCAGGCGGCGATCATAGTGCTGTAGGCGATTGTCTGGCGACTTTGGAAGTAATAAAATACATTGCCAAGACACCTGTAGATGATACAAAAATAGCAGCTAGGGAAACTGAAGACATTATTCCTTATTAAGCTAAACTATCCCCTAATCAAACGTCCTGCCGTGTATATACACGGCAGGACGTTCAACAAAGAAGCTCCATAGCAAAGTTTATCTTTTTAAAACATTAGATACTAGAACAGTAATTGTAGCACTAGCAATTAGACCAAATGCAAGATTTGTTACCTGTCCCATTGCTGATTTGTAAGCTTCTAACTTAGTATCTACATTCATCAATTTAACTTTTAATTCCTCAATCTCCTGTTTTAATTGCTTAATCTCATCTTCCACGAAAATAGCCCCATATTGTGACTGCGTTCATAATGACAATTAGAATCCAAGACAGCCAGATGACTAATTGTGTCCGATCGGTTTGAGTCTTATCAGTCATTGCTTTACCTCTAGCGCTGATACTTTTATTATCACTTACTCTCAAATCTATTACCGTATATATATATGGTAAGATGTTTAACATTGCCCATTAGTTTATTTTAGTAATTTTAATAGATGAGAACATTTAAAATTATGTCTAATTTAGTAGATAGGTACGATAGAAATAGTGTAATAACTGAGGAAATCATAATAAATGAATGGGAAAGTTGTAAGTTCGTAAAAGAATGCTTACCAGACTTGCAATGTGTCTATGCAGTAAGTGTAAATAGGAGAGTGGTATATATTGGCTCTACTATAAGTTTAAACAACAGGCTATGGCTATACTTAAACGACAATCCTATCAGTAGAATTTTCCGTAACAAGCAATGTCCTACTTATCAGGCTTACAGGAGTATGGGAATGAGGGAGTGTCTAAGATTAGGACTATATGATATTTACAATTTAGTAGTCCATTATAAAATTTGGAACGGTTATGTTAAGGAAAGGTTCAAATTAGAATACCAATTAATTGAAACTATTAAGCCTGTTTTAAATGTAGCGGGTGCATATAGAGAACGAAATTATGATGGCGTAGAACAATTTTTTAAAACCTTTAACTCAATTCATCCAAGATAAGAAAAATAACTATGGCGTTTGTGCAGTGTTAGACCATCTATTAAAAGAACGAAATAATAACGAGGAAGCAATAGCTTCTAACACTTACTATCAAATCTATTGCCGTATATATACATGGTATTGACTACCGTGTATATATACGGTAAGCTGTATCTATCCTACTAGATTCAGCATCATGAATAATACTACTTTATTACGCACAATGGATAGAGATGAAAGCGGCAAATTTTCTCTAAGATACGCTCAAGCAAAAAAGCTTAGGTCAATGCAATTAACCGATTCAGCTTGGCAGAAATTAAAAGACATTGGCGACTCAAAAAATATATCTAGAACGGATGTAATAGAGCGCTTTTGTAGAGAGGGAGAAAACAAGCAAGAAATTGTTCTAAAAGCTTTAAATTAATTCATCCAAGATAAGAAGAATAGCTATGGCGATAATCCTTCTCAAAAAGGGGAGTTTAAATTTAGCCGCGCTTGGGATTGCTTAATAGAATTCCAAGATTTGATACAGAATGTGCCTTGGGAATTATTAGGAGAACAGGAAGATTAATTATGAATAAGCCCAATCAATTTGATTTGATACAGAATCAGCTTGAGCGGTTAGAGACAAAAATCGAAATGATGAAAGAAAGAGCCAGGGAAGACCGGGTAAAACTTCAAGAGGATAAAGAACGTCACCATGCTCAAATGGCAAGAATGGAAGCGGTGATAGGGAGATTAGATGCGATACTCGATCGCTTAATCAGCAACCAAAATTAGGGAGGCAAGGGGCGATCGCTTTTCATCATTAAAGCCTC
>CAJQOK010000035.1 GCA_905479905.1 uncultured Aliterella sp. | reverse complement strand
ATATTGCTATTAGTAGAGGTTGCCGATACTACAATTGAAAGCGATCAGGCAATTAAAATTCCCTTATATGCGAGTAGTGGAATTATAGAAGTATGGCTAGTAGATATAAACGAGCAAGTCATAGAAATATTCAGAGAACCTACAGATAATAGTTATCAGAATATTCAAAAGTTTCAGCAAGGTAAAATATTTGTACAAGCCTTCGCTGATGTTATTTTTGCTGTAAAGCAGATACTTTGATAAATAAAAGTGGGGGACAAGCCCCCCTAATACTACGATTCGACTTTTACGCCTTTCCAGAAAGCTACATAACCCTCAATATTCTTGGCTTTTTCCTTGGTGCTGGGATAGTACCAGGCAGCATCTTTGTTTACTTGCCCGTCTACTTCTACGCTATAGTAACTAGCCTGCCCTTTCCAAGGACAACTTGTGTGAGTGCTGCTTTCTTTGAAATACTCCTTATTGATGGAGTCAATGGGAAAGTAATGGTTTCCTTCTACAACTTCTGTGCGATCGCTCTCGGCTAAAACTGTACCATTCCAAACTGCTTTAGGCATGATTTTGAGGTAATTTAGGTAAGTGTACATAAATAAACCTAACCTCCCTACCCCCTTTGCTACAAGATCGGATTCCCACTTGTCAATGCGAAAATATATTTATAATCCTTGCAAAGTTCGGCTAATATGCCTCAGTTACAGTCTTTAGAATCTGCCTTAAAAAAATATTTTGGCTACACTAGCTTTCGCTTAGGTCAACAGCAGATTATTGAACAAGCGCTAAATAATCAAGATTTGCTGGTGGTAATGCCCACTGGTGGCGGCAAATCTTTGTGCTTTCAGTTGCCTGCGTTGCTTAGAAAAGGCTTAACAGTGGTGGTATCGCCGCTAATTGCCCTAATGCAAGATCAAGTGCAGTCGTTGAAAAATAACGGGATTGAGGCAACGTTTCTCAATAGTACGCTGACTTCCTACCAAGTGAGGTCGCGCGAAGAAGCAATCCTCAGTGGTAAAGTAAAACTGCTTTATGTTGCCCCCGAAAGACTACTAAGCGATCGCTTTTTACCATTTATAGACCTAGTACAGCATCAAATTGGGATTGCCAGTTTTGCCATTGATGAGGCGCATTGTGTTTCAGAATGGGGGCATGATTTTCGCCCAGATTACCGTCAATTACGCTCTTTACGCCAACGTTACCCAACTGTTCCTACTATAGCTCTTACGGCTACAGCTACTGATCGCGTCCGCACTGATATTATTCAACAACTCAATCTAACAAAACCGATAATTCACGTTGCAAGTTTCAATCGTCCCAATCTTTACTACGACGTACAACCCAAGCAAAAGCAAGCTTATAACCAATTAAAGCAATTAGTAACCAAAACTGAGGGTGCGGGGATTATCTACTGTCTCAGCCGCCGCAAAGTAGACGATATTACAATGAAATTGCAACAAGATGGCATTTCTGCTTTGCCTTATCATGCTGGCTTAAGCGACGCAGAAAGAGAATCTAATCAAACGCGGTTTATTCGAGATGATGCCCGTTTAATGGTTGCAACAGTTGCCTTTGGGATGGGAATTAATAAGTCAGATGTCAAGTTTGTAATTCATTATGACTTACCTCGCAATATTGAAAGCTATTACCAAGAATCGGGTAGAGCAGGGAGAGATGGCGGCGCGGCGAGGTGTACAATCTTTTTTGGTTATGGCGATGTCAAAACTGTTGAGTATTTGATTGAGCAAAAAACTGATGTTCAAGAACAACGCATCGCTAAACAACAATTGCGGCAAATTATTGACTACGCTCAAGGTACAGTATGCCGTCGGACGATTCAACTAGGTTATTTTGGCGAAAGTTTTGGGGGTAATTGTGGCAACTGCGATAATTGCTGTAACCCCAAACCCGAAGAAGATTGGACAGTTGAAGCGATGAAATTTCTTTCTTGTGTGGCGCGTTGTCAAGAAAGATTTGGCATGAGTCACATTATTGATGTGTTGCGCGGCTCAAAAGGTCAAAAAGTCTTACAGTACAATCACGATAAATTGACTACTTATGGCATTGGTAAAGATAGAACTGCCGATGATTGGCGGCTTTTGGGGCGAAGTCTGTTACATCAAGGTTTATTAGGGCAAACTACCGATGGTTACTCTGTTTTGCGGCTAAATGCTCTTAGTTGGGAAGTAATGCGGCGAAAAAAAACAGTTTTAATTGCTATTACTACCGCACCAAACCCTGTAGTTGATCATAAAGAAACGCCAAAAGCTGCGGACATAGAGATGCTATATCAAAAGTTACGCAGCTTACGCAAGAAACTAGCCGACGAACAAGGAGTAGCGCCTTATATAGTATTTGCTGATTCTAGCTTGAAAACAATGGCTCAATTGCAGCCGCAAACTTTAGAGGAATTTAGTAAAATTTCTGGAGTCGGAAGTAGTAAGTTAGCTCAGTATGGACAGTATTTTGTTGCAGAGATCGCCTCTTATACTCAGCAGTCAGTTAAGGTAGAGGTGAGAAGTGCGATAGCGCAAGCGCGCCCGGTTACGGGCTTCGCATCTTTCCCATCAGATAGTCAATTATTGACTCTTAAACTGCATCGCCAAGGACTAGACACCGCAGAAATAGCCAATGAGCGCAGTTTAAGCACAAGTACGATCGCAAGTCACCTAGCTGAACTGATCGAAATGAATCAGCCTGTAGATTTAGATCAATTAGTAATTCCTGTGCGTCAGCAATTTATTATCAAAGCTATAAAAACTGTTGGTGCAGATTCCCTCAAGAGTATCTACGAGCATCTGGGGGAAAGCTATACCTATGATGAAATTAAATTAGTCCGGGCTTTGTGGCGGCGGCAAAAAGGTTAGATACTACTTCTGTTCTTGCGGAGGTTAAATACAGAGATTGCTTTGGGTAGAGCAATGCAGATTACAGCGTTTGCCAAGGTGAGAAATAAACAATCAATGAAGCTCATAACTGTAAATTTCCTAGTAAAATTACTGTTTACATAAGTTGTATTTTCTTATATCTTAATTTTGCAGTAAAACGGCTGTAAGCAAATACTCGTAGGCTTTTAAATTACTTTTATGTATTATAAGTAAAGCTTATGGGAAGGAGAACTAGATTTTTCAGTTTTGGTGCGAAGTCTCAATTCCCCAGTGCCAATTTAAGATAAAGTGATAAAACTTCTCTGCTCTACCAGTGATTGACAACATCTCAAAGTTTCTGATTGAGGAGTATTCCGCCGATTTTGCAGCTTGGTTATTGGGCGAATCAATGACTCTAACTACCATCAATCCCACCGAACTGAATGTAGAACCGATTAGAGCCGATTCAGTGATGTTACTGCAATCAAGTGAAGTTATTCTGCATACTGAGTTTCAGACGGTTAGCGATGAAACAATGCCTTTTCCGATGGCGGATTATTATTTGCGGTTAAAACGAAAGTTTCCAGAGCGAGATATTCAACAAATCGTAATATACCTCAAACCAACGACTTCAAATTTAGTTAGACAAACAAGCTATCAAACCCCCATGATGACTCACCAGTTTCGCGTAATTCGGTTATGGGAAGAACCTGTAGAGGTGTTTTTAAGCACGCCAGGATTGTTACCATTAGCAGTATTAAGCCAGGCAACAGATAAGGAAAGAGTGTTAGCGCAAGTGGTGAAAGAGTTAGAGCAAATAACAGACCAAAGAGAAAAAAGTAATTTAGCGGCGGCAACAAGTATCTTAGCTGGCTTACAATTGAATGAGCAGAC
>CAJQOK010000034.1 GCA_905479905.1 uncultured Aliterella sp. | reverse complement strand
AAGTTCGGTTCATGGATAATACAGCAATTCTCACTTAGGTGAAACATAGCAACAGCAGTGGGTAAACCAGCCAATAATGTCTTGGAGTGTCACCGCAGCGAGAGCATCGGTAATAGCCTGGTCTAACTGAGCATAGGTTCGTGCCGCTCTTGCACGCAGAAACTCTTTGACTTTTGACCAACAGTTTTCTATTGGCGAAAAATCTGGCGAATAGGGAGATAAATAAAGGACTGTTGCACCAACCGATTCAATGGATTCTCGAATGCCCGTTACTAGATGTGCAGGCAGATTATCCATGACAACACACGCTCCCCTCCAAAGGTTAGGGACTAATACCTGAGTTACATAAGTCTTGAAGGCTAGAGCATCCGTTGCGAGCGCGAAAAGTAATTTCCCCTACAAGTCCTCTTAATGCCATTGCACCAATTATTGTGAGATTTTGTCCGCGCCCGCACCCGAGCATGGTTATAAGCGCGGCTGCCTCTTTGAGAACGGGCATAGCGTCGTGTCATCGCTAAGTTGGAGCCTGTCTCATCTACAAACACCAAATCCTCCAAGTTGACCGCTCCAATTTCATGCCAATATTCTACCCGCAACTGTTGTACTCGTTCGCTGTCTCGCTCCGTTGCGCGCAGAGTTTTTTTTCCTGGTAAGTTGGAGCTTTTGGACGTATCGTCCCAACGCGCAGAGCGCATGCTACGCAAACGTAGCTCGACTGATCCGTACTCCAGCACGTTGCTCCAGTTGGTCGCATAACTCTTGCCTTAATGGCATCATTATTTTCGGCTACTAAATCAGCTACTACCGCCTCTTGTTCGGGGCTAAGTTTAGCTACTTGACCTCCTCCATGCGCTCTGGGTTCAACGGTTCCATCGGTGCGATAACGCTTTAATAAATTCTCAATAAACGTCAAACTTACTCGGAACCTTTTAGCTAGTTGTCTCTGTGACCCCTCTTGCTGGTTATAAGCATCAATCACTTTCACAGCAAAGGTCTACAGAGTATGCTTTCATTCAGCTTCAAGTTAAGTTTACTCTTTCACTGTATTCTACTCTACCAAGAACTGCTGTAGTTAACCAGTAATACCGCTTAAATTAAGTTAAAAGCTCGTACTTGCCACCACGTTCTAGCGCGCGCTGGTAAGCTGGGCGAGTGTGGATGCGTTCGAGAAAGGCTTTAAGCTTCGGACGACTCGCATCTAAGCCTGCTTGGGCTTCTACTGCCTCTACCGGGAAACTCATTTGAATATCGGCGGCGGTAAATTCTTCGCCCACAAACCATTCGTTTTTAGTAAGTTCGCTTTCTAGATAGTCAAAGTGAAGCTTAATTTGGGGTGTAGCAAATTGGGTAGATGCGTCGCTATCTCCTAACCCAAAATTGTCAAGTACGAGCTTCATCACCAATAGAGGCATTACCGAGCCTTCAGAATAATGCAACCAGTAATCATATCGCAATCTCTCTGGTGTCCCTGATGGGGGTGCAAGCTTACCGTCGCCATAGCGCTCTACTAAGTAATCGGTAATCGCTCCAGACTCTGCCAAAGTTTGCCCCTCGTCGGTAATAACAGGAGATTTGCCCAAAGGATGCACTTCTTTAAGGGCTGCTGGGGCAAGCATAGTGCTTGAGTCTCGCTCGTAACGCTTAACCTCATAATCAAGCCCAAGTTCCTCTAATAGCCAGAGAATGCGATGAGAACGAGAGTTGTTTAAATGGTGTACGACGATCATATAGTGATTTTTAGATTGTATATTTGGTAAAGAAATGCGATCGCTGTTTATTAGCTAATTACAATTGCCCTGGGGTTGACTTCCAAAATTAGGCGATCGCCATAATGTATTTGAGTGATAAACGAGCTTACTATTACTTCCACAATTGCCGGATCTTGAAAGTGTCCAATTTTTGTCTCAGGATGAGGATAGTAAACTAATCCCAAGTAGGTAATCTCTTGAAAGATAACTCTACATGGTGAAAAGGAAAAGTCCTCAGAGGGGTATTCCTGATGCCACTGAATGTTTTTAAATGTATATTCCGGCTGCTTGATAATGAAACTTCTAGGACTAATCGATATATTTAATGTGCCGGGGAAAAAAGCGCTCAGGTCAAGTCCCAATTTTTGAAAAAAAGGGGTCTGCATTTCTATAGTCCCTCTAGGATAAGGGCTATTTTTTGCCATCCCTGACGCTACTTGATGCCCTCGGGCGATAATTCCCGCCACAGCCTGCCATTTTTGCATAGTCTAGGGACACCGCCAGTATTTTTAATTCGCCTTTTGATGCCTAACTTCAATTACTGTATGGACGTTACCGCGTGGGGAATAATCGCCTTTAATATAGACTTCCAATGGATCGCAGGCGGCTACAAAGTCATCTAAAATTTGGTTAATTGATTCTTCGTGGGAAATATAGCGATCGCGGTAACTATTGATATAGAGTTTAATTGCCTTTAATTCCACAACTACGCGATCGGGAACGTAGGTAATGTAGATAGTTGCAAAGTCAGGGTAGCCAGAAAACGGACACTTACAGGTAAATTCTGGTAAGGTGATGTGAATATCGTACCTGCGCCCTATACGCGGATTGGGAAAGGTAATTAGTTCGCCTTTAGCAATCTCGCGTTCGCCATACTTCATTTCTACTGTAGTAAGCTGTTCTTTTTCTGCACTTTTTTGCCCAGCTAAAGATTCATTAATCATCGGCTTAATTGCTACTCTGCCAATCTGGACAATTGTTATCTTCCCAGCCGTAAGGGTGCATTCCACACACTAACAAGTTACCGTTGTAAACTTGTCCGTGATATTGAGAGCAACCTTTGCAAGCAGGATGCCTAGTGTCTGTAGGTTCCACTAAATGAGGAAAAGGCTGTTCCAAATCGTTCATCACGTCTTCAAGGTCGCTGTAAACATCAAAGAGTGGTTCTGCCCAATCTTGCAAATACAAATCGAATTCTATCTCAATTGTATTTTGCAGTTGTGAGGCAATTGTTTCTGATACTTCAAAAAATGAGTCTACTATCTCTGTGACTCCGACAAAGAAATGCTCTACTTCATCGGTGACATCTTCAAGAATTTCTAAAAAGTCTTTTTGCCAGTTTTCCATCCGCTTTTAAGCGTTTTAAGCTATAAAAAGTTTTACTTACGGCGATCGCCCTACTCTATGTATAGCGAATGCTTACCAGTTAAGGTTTTAAATTTAATTTACTTTATTTATCGCGCTTGAGATTTTTTAGTTCTTCTTGCAATCCCATAACTTGTTGACGGAGGTTGTCTACATCTTCTACTCTCTCTGGAGTGGTGGTGCTTTCGTCTTCTGAGATAATTTCTATGCGGCGCGGTTCGGTGGGGGCGCTATTGGGTTCAGCATTGGGGGTTTGGGCAGCTTGTTGAGCTTTCTGCATCATATCTTCAACAAACTTTTTGGCTTCTTCGGTGTTCATTTCGCCGCGAGAAACCATTTCATCCGCTAATTTTTGGGCTTGCGCTCTGATTCCCCCGGCTTTTTCGCCAGCGTAGGAAGCTAGACCAACGCCGAGATAAAAAGCTTTTTGTACTATATCTCCAAAACCAGGCATGGCGGCTTTTGCTCTCATTAAAACTAGGGAACCCGGAGACCACGCCTACCACAAGCATCCCGTATTGCTGCTACCTTCCGGTTCTGACAAGATTTGGGCGTTGCGATCGCATGGATCCAGGTCTAAGTTTAATATAGCATTTTTAGCGCCAGTAGCAATTTTTGTTGTCTATTTCCTTTAATTTGGGCGCTGAACGATTTTTTCCCACAACCGCCGCCGCGTATTTGATTCAATCCCAAACAAACGCACGTAATCATCTTCATGTTCTGTTAAGCAAGATTCTAAAGCAATAATTGCCTCCGATTCTCCCACTACTACAGAACCGTAATTTTGCCATGAGTTCATCTTAAATCGGCGTTTATCGACAAATTCAATCCCAATATTATGACCTTGGGCTAAATCTGTCCGCATTCGTTCGAGGGTTTCTAAGCCAATGCGAGTGGAAAGAACGTCGTTATGACGGCTAGGATCGACATGAGTATTATAGTTAGCGGGTTTGATTGGGTAGGTAAATCGATTCGGATTAAAAGTTGAATCCGATGCAGGGGTTTCGGAGTAATCGCTAATATTAGTACGATCGGGTGCAATCAATGGTTTGGATTCCGGGCGATCGCTCTTTGCTGACGTGGGAAAACTTCTATCTTGGAGTACTTGATTGTATTCGCGAACTAAGCCAGAGTTTTCTACTCTTTGCTGTTCTTGTACCATCAAGTTGGCGTATTCCATCAAGCGCGGTAGCTGGAAATTGGGTTTAGCAAAAGTAGGTGCGCCTTCAGTGCTATTAACTACGCGCAAAGATACCTTTTCAAATCCTGTACTGTGAATAAATGAGCGGATTTGCTCATCATAAATGCGCGATCGCAAAGCGCTAAAAAAGTCTATAGGCTGGTTAATATAAGTATCAACAAGTTTTTCAATATCGCTTTTTGGCAATCCATCGGGTGCAAATATCCCGCTTACAATCCCTACTTTGTCATCGCGGTTAGGTTCCCAGAAGAACTTTTCCATCCGTCCATCCCGAATCAAAGGGGCGTACAAAGTCGAAAAGTCATTTCCCGTGACAATAATTGGGATGCGTTGCAGGGGCGTAGAATCGTAAGAACCTGGCAACTGTACGTCGGTAGGATTATCGGCAATATTCATCAATGTGCCATTAACTAACTGCGTATTGACTGTATATTGAGTACCGCGATCAAATCTTCCCGCCCCCGCGTCCAAGTCATTAATCATCAACACGCACATTTTGCCGCGTACTTTGCTTAATTCGGAGGCTTCACGGTAGCGCAAACGCACCAATCGTCCCGGATCTCCCGCATCAGGACTTTCTAGTTCTCCGGCGGACATATGAATCGCTTCAATGCCCATGCGTTCAAATACTAATTCGCATTGAAAGGATTTGCCTTCGCCTTTGCGTCCATGAATGCCCAAAATGAGCGGTACGCGCACGCCCGGTAACTCCAAAAAGTTCTTAGTAATGTGAACCGCAAGTTTATCTAGAAAATTAGGAGAAATGTAGTAGCTCATAATTGTTGTTGAATAATGCCGCTAATTTATTTTTACTTTTTACACAGTAAATAAGAGAGGCAGACAAGTCCACCTCTCCTAGGGTATGAAACAATAACTTAAACTATCGCTTCAGGTTTATTTGAAACACAAAACGTTGCGCTCTAGCGAGGCTTGTGAACGATAAAGCTAAGAATTTGGCACTGCTTAATGTTGTCAAAACCAACTACGCGGATGTAGCAGTTGGAATAATCAGAACGACAAGCGCGAACTTCGCTCAACACTTCTTCAGGAGTTCTAGCATTAAACAAAGGCAACTTCCACATTGTCCAATACAATTCTGTTGGATTGGAAGTTTCGTTAAATTCAATGGCGGGGAAATAACCTTGAGTCAAAATGTACTGAATCTGTCTAGTAATCTGAGCGTCAGATAAAGGGGGCAAATAAGACAGGGTTTCAAAGCGACGCTCTTTTGGTAGAGTTTGCATGATTTAAAAATGTGGGGATAATGGGACAAATCGTTTTCTCCTTCTTTGCCAAGAAGGAGATTGTTTCTTGAGATAACACTAACTAGCAAGGGTAAATTAAAGGCGATCGCAGCCTGTAAAAGTCTTAACTAGATTGGTTATCCGGTTGAGGTTCGGTAACACTAGGCGTTTGCGTCAGGCTGGAGCTTGATACATTTAATTGCGTGAGCCGCTCTAGCTGCTGACGGCGATGTTCCATATTAGCCTCGGCTATTCCTGTGCAAATCATCTCTGGCAAAAAGTCCGTTACTTCTTGCGCTAAGTGTTCTCTCACAGTCAATATTCGCAAAGCCAAAGCTTGTTTTTCTTGAAACAACGCTTGAATGTATGCTTCTCCATCTTGGATTTTTTCTTTTGAGGAGAAGTGATGCAACCAAAACCCCAAAGGCGGATCGGTTTCATTCAATTGAGCTAGTACCACTCTTACTGCTTGATAAGTCAAATAGCTTTGTAGTGTTTTAGCTGTATCTTTCGCAATTTGTTTGAGATCCATACCAGCGCCCCAGCCCTAAATGTAGTGATGTATGAGCTATTAAGTTAAGTTAACTCAAAACTAACTAGCTCATACAACGACGACCTACTTATTAAACTGTATCCATTGCCTCGAACTCGAACTTGATTTCTTTCCATAGTTCGGCAGCAACAGCAAGTTCAGGCGACCACTTACAAGCTTCGCGGATAATGTCATTACCTTCACGAGCTAGGCTGCGTCCTTCGTTACGGGCTTGAACGCAAGCTTCTAACGCTACGCGGTTAGCAGTAGCACCAGGCGCGTTACCCCAAGGGTGTCCGAGGGTTCCACCACCAAATTGCAATACGGAGTCATCGCCGAAGATTTCAAGTAGGGCGGGCATATGCCAAATGTGGATACCACCAGAAGCAACAGCCATGACACCAGGCATTGAAGCCCAGTCTTGAGTGAAGTAGATACCACGAGATTTGTCTTGCTCAACGTAATTTTCACGCAACAAGTCAACAAATCCCATCGTGATTCCACGTTCGCCTTCTAGCTTACCAACAACAGTTCCGGTGTGGATGTGATCTCCACCAGACATTCTGAGGGTTTTTGCCAAAACGCGGAAGTGGATGCCGTGATTTTTTTGACGGTCAATAACGGCGTGCATAGCACGGTGAATATGTAGCAAGATACCGTTCTTACGACACCAATGAGCCAAGGTTGTGTTAGCAGTAAAACCTGCGGTCAGGTAGTCGTGCATAACGATAGGCATTTTGAGTTCTTTGGCGTACTCAGCCCGTTCTAGCATCTGTTCGCAGGTGGGGGCGGTAACGTTTAGGTAGTGACCTTTGATTTCCCCGGTTTCTGCTTGAGCTTTGTGGATAGCTTCTGCTACAAACAAAAAGCGATCGCGCCATCTTTGAAATGGTGCAGAGTTGATGTTTTCGTCGTCTTTGGTGAAGTCCAAACCACCACGCAAACACTCATAAACTGCCCGTCCGTAGTTTTTAGCAGATAAACCTAACTTAGGCTTGATCGTGCATCCTAATAAGGGACGACCGTACTTGTTGAGTTTGTCGCGCTCTACTTGGATACCATGAGGCGGCCCTTGGAAAGTTTTGAGGTAAGCAACAGGGATGCGGAGGTCTTCAAGGCGCAAAGCCCGTAATGCTTTGAAACCAAATACGTTACCTACAATTGAGGTCAACATATTTGTTACAGAACCTTCTTCAAACAAGTCTAAAGGATAGGCAACGTAACAGATATATTGATTGTCTTCGCCAGCAACGGGTTCGATGTCATAACAACGACCTTTGTAGCGATCTAGGTCAGTGAGCAAGTCTGTCCATACCGTTGTCCAAGTACCTGTAGAAGATTCGGCTGCTACTGCTGCTCCTGCTTCTTCTGGGGGTACTCCGGGCTGGGGAGTCATGCGAAACGCCGCCAAAATATCTGTATCTTTAGGAGTGTAATCAGGAGTGTAATAAGTTAGTCGGTAATCTTTTACACCAGCTTGATAGCCAGTTTTTGTCTGAGTTTTTGTTTGGGAGTAAGACATATTTTTCTTCTAAAGAAGTCGATCGCTTTTACTTGCTCGCTTTACAAGCTGCTTCATAATATATCAAGAATTTGATAAGTTAAAATTTTAATTTACTCAACGTAACTATAAGAATTTTTTATATTTGTTGCTTATTATAAAAATATACGGTAATGGTAAAGATACCTATTGCTAAAAATGCCAAGTTGCGACTTAAAAAAATAAGCGGAGACAGGAGTAGCTTTTGCTGATAGTCAATAAATTTTGTTAAGATTAATGCGACTAAAGTGCGATCGCCTTTCCTCTCTTGGAGATTTTTAATGCTGCGACTAGAACATATCAGTAAGATTTACCCGACAGGCGAAGTTCTCAAAGATGTAAACTGGGAAGTCAAACCAGGCGATCGCACGGGGCTAGTTGGCGTTAACGGTGCAGGGAAATCTACCCAACTCAAAATCATTGCTGGAGAAATAGAACCCACTAGCGGCGAAATTGTCCGCCCTGCAAGTTTGCACATAGCTTATTTAACCCAAGAATTTGAAGTAGATCCAACA
>CAJQOK010000033.1 GCA_905479905.1 uncultured Aliterella sp. | reverse complement strand
GAGATTTAATCGCACACGCACTCAATACGCCCCGCGCTTTATTGACTACCAAAGTTGCCAAAGCTTCCCCGTCTACATCTTCAGCAATAATTAGCAATGGTTGCCCAGAACGTGCTACTTTTTCTAGTACCGGAACTAAGTCTTGAATACTGCTAATTTTCTGATCGGCGATTAAAATCCGGGCATTTTCGTACTCTACAACCATCCGCTCGTTGTCGGTAATAAAGTAAGGGGAAATATAACCCCGGTCGATTTGCATCCCTTCGACTACTTCCAAATCTGTAGTCAAAGACTTTGATTCTTCTACAGTAATTACACCGTCTGTAGTCACTTTTTCCATAGCTTCGGCAATCATTTTACCGACTTCTTCGTCATTTCCTGCCGAGACTGTCGCAACTTGAGAAATCGCACTACCTTCAACGGGTTTAGCAATTTGGGCAATTACTTCTACCAATTTGTCGATAGTTTTTTCAATTCCTCGACGCAGACTAACAGGATTTGCACCCGCCGCTACGTTCTTCAAGCCTTCTTTAATCATCGCTTGAGCGAGGACTGTAGCGGTTGTTGTGCCGTCTCCAGCAACATCTTTAGTTTTTGAAGCAACTTCTTGAATTAGTCTTGCGCCCGTATTTTCTAGGGGGTCTTCTAATTCAATTTCTTTAGCAACGGTAATGCCATCATTGACAATTTGCGGTGCGCCAAACTTCTTTTCCAGCAGCACATTCCGCCCTTTGGGCCCTAAAGTAATGCGAACTGCATCCGCCAAGGCATTAACGCCTCGTTCTAGCGATCGCCGAGATTCTTCATTAAATGCAATAATTTTTGCCATATTCTATTACTCACGCGTTTCTATTAGCCAATTTAGCACTCTCTAGCCTTGAGTGCTAATTATCAAGCATTATAGATTTATTGCGCTTTAATTTCCAAAACTCATTTTGAGCTTGTCTGCGGTAGACAATAAGGATGATTCTACCCAAACTTAAAAATTTTAACTTGCAATGATGTTTAACTTAGGTTCGAGTATAGCGAGGTGAAAACCTTTTCTAATATCAACACTCAAGTATTTAATCTGTAAATTTTGCCACTGCTGCCAAGCATCGTAGTTTGCGATCGCCAGTTGAGATACTAGAGTAGGAATAGAACGCCTAATATTATCTGGTGACGATTGGGTTAAAAACTCTGTTAAAACATTGCTGTCTTGAATTTTACCAAGAATTTCTTGAATAGCTTTTATATCTTCCAAATAACTAGCATAATTTTCGCCGTAGAAATCGCTAAATACTTCCATTTGATAGCGAATGCGCTTGGTTTCTTTTCGCAAACTATGCAACAATCCTCCTTGTTTTGCTAAGATTTTTTCTACAAGTTCTAGTTCTACTATCTTGGCATCGCTCCCTACTAACCAGCCCGGATGCAGCAGCAATTTACTTACGTTTGGTAGTAACAAGTCTGGTAATACTTCCGCAATTGGCATTTTGGCAATTTCCCGATATTCAGGCTGCTGCAACCATTGGGTTAACGACTCTTTTAATAACTTATATCGCTTACTGTGTAGAGTTTCTTTAACTTCTAATAAAGCGGAATGTCGCTGTTTATGTAGATGTAATAAAGCTTTTTGCAAATACTTTTGTTCTTTAGCAGGTAAGCTTGGCTTATAGTCATTTTCTAAAGCATCGCCCAGTACATCTAAATCGCGCAACGAGCCTAAAGTTCGCGCTATCTTACCAATTTTTTTTTCTGTTGCTGACTTGGGCAATTTTAAAGCTGGGGAAAATCCTGTTACTGCACTCCTTAAGCGCCTCATTCCTACACGCATCTGATGTAAGTCTTCAGGGTTTTTACCTGTAAGTACATCTTTTTCGTGCTTAACAATTTTTTGCAAATGTTTACCGATTGCAATAGATGCCCAATCGCCTAAAGTTTTTGATTGAGTTTTTTGATCGCTGACTACCATGCTACTTAGCCTCTTTACCTACTTAGAGCCTTTAATATTGTTACTAAGCAAACAAAGTATCAACCTACTTTCAGCGTATATCTCAAGTAATAGTTAGAAAGCTTAACCTAATTGCTACTAGCAAAACCTTGCCAAGGTGGACTTGTCATATCTAAAGGTTGAGAAATGTTTAATTGGTAGCGAATCATTGCTTCTTCGGTGTCTAACTGCTTGACAAAGGGTTTGCCCGTCCAAATTTGGCAACCACAAGCCTTTTTTGGTTCTTGCAACTTATAGCCGCCAGAAGTCGCCTCTAGTTGAAAAAACTCAATATGCCAGTGAGCAGGTGCTACGGCAATATTACCTTCATCCTCATTAGCTTTTACGGTTAAGGGCAAAAAATCAATATCTATAACGTCAGGATTTAACTTATTTTCGCGCCCTAATTCTAATACTTGCTGCCAATTACTGACATCGCGGCTAGTTTCATCGCCGATAAAGCGTCCACCCCACAACCAGACAAGTTTAGTTAAAATACTTTCGACGCGGGGGAAGTCGCTTTGCAATAATGCCACATCTTCCGGTAACAGTAATCGACCCGGAACGCACCACCAGTACTCCCAGAAAGTGCTATTGTCTATAGGAATAATGCGTTTAACTATCCCAGGAATACGAAGCCCCTCAACTCCTGCTACTGACAATTCTAAATTATCTGCTAAAGGATGTTCTGGTGCATTCATCATTTCTAATGAAATAAACAAACTAGCTTCATTCATTACAGCACTCCTGACAATAAAATTGCTCATTTTAGAGCTTAGTTCATCTCCCGGCATTAATAGCATTTTTTATTTAGGTTAAAAACAAGTCAAGAAAAACTATGGATTACGCACCTATTTTAAATAAAATCTTACTTAAATTTACTGAGAGCTTTCAAGAACATCGTCAAGATATTTCTGCTATCCGATTAGGACAAGATAATTATTTATGGTTAGGATCGGATGAGACTTCAACTATTGAAAGATTATCTTTTATCGACGATCAAACTTATGACAATCACAAACATTTTAATGTAACAGACTTTATTAGTTTGCCAGCCCCCGCCGAGGAAGAAATTGATATTGAGGGATTAGCTTATAACGATTATTATTTATGGTTTGTTGGCTCTCATAGTTGGAAGCGAAAAAAGCCAAAACCCGATAAAACTGATGAAAAAAATATTAATAGATTAACTAAACTAAAAACTGAACCAAATCGTTATTTAATTGGGCGTATTCCCTTAATTGACGGCGAATTAGTTAAGTGTTCTCCTCATCCAGACAAGCCAGAAATAGAGCTAACTGCGGCAAAACTAGAAGTCACAAGCCGGGGTAACTAACTAATGGATGCTTTAGTAAATGATGCTCATTTGGGTGCATTTGTTCAAGCTACTATTCCGGGAAAAGAAAACGGTTTTGATATTGAAGGATTAGCAGTATATAACGATCGCATATTTTTGGGTTTGCGCGGCCCAGTGCTGCGGGGTTGGGCGGTGATGTTAGAAATTGAATTAGAAGCAAATGGTACAGATTTATTAAAGCTAAAAGCAGGGCAATATAAAAAGTATTTTATTAACTTAAATGGGCTAGGAATTAGAGATTTATGTTTACAAGGAGAAGACTTACTAATCTTAGCTGGGCCGACAATGGATTTAGATGGGCCAGTAAGAGTTTACCGCCTAGAAAAGCTTGCCCTTTTACAAGCAAACCAGTTGCATAAACCAACCCAAATATTAGAAATTCCTTACGGAAATGGTAACGATCGCGCCGAAGGAATGACAATATTTACAGACACAGAACCACCTTCAATATTAATCGTTTATGACTCCCCAGCTACAGAAAGATTGTCCGGAATTAGTGATGTAATTGCCGATGTGTTTAAACTTTAGAGATTAGTAGAAATAGCTTGGACAGGACAAGTTGGTATACACTGTTCGCAGACTATACAACGCGATCGCACGAAAGCCAACTGGAAAGTTTCGGGATTAATCGTCAAAGCCTCTGTAGGACAAACCCCCGTACATAAACCACAATCTACACAAACATCTCTATCGATCACAATCTCGGCTAAAGTTTGAGAAACACCAATATTTTGCGATCGCATCCAGTCAATTGCCGCATCTAATTGATCGATGTCTCCAGATAATTCTAATACAAGTTTGCCAATTTGATTTGGCGCTACTTGAGCGCGGATAATATTAGCAGCAACATTGTAATCTTTTGCAAGTCTATAGGTGACTGGCATTTGGATAGTACGTTTAGGAAAAGTTAGAGTTACTCGTTTTTTCACAGCAGTTTAGTAAGGTAAAATAAATAAGATACTTAATAAGTTGTAATAAAATATTTTATGGCTGTAAATGTAGAACAATCGACCGAAACAACAGTCGGGACGAAAGTTAGAAATTTATTAATTGTTTTAGTTGCCGTTGCTTTGAGCATCGCCTTATTTTTAGGACTGCGGACGGATAGCAGTGCGGTTTCTTTGACTACTTTGGCAGAAAAATCGACACCCTTAGAAGTAGCAATGAGCAACGGTAAACCGACTTTAATAGAATTTTATGCTAATTGGTGTGGTAGTTGTCAAGCAATGGCTCCAGATATTGCTAGGTTAGAGAAAGAGTACGACAAATCAGTAAATTTTGTGATGCTGAACGTAGATAATACAAAGTGGTTGCCAGAAATTTTGCAGTATCGAGTAGATGGGATTCCGCATTTTGTATTTAGTGGCTCTAATGGCAAAGCGATCGCCCAAACCGTAGGCAAGCAACCCTATGATATTATGAGTAGCAATTTAGAGGCTTTAATTGCTAATGCGCCTCTACCTTACGCCCAAAGTAACAAAGGAGAGGTTTCCACTTTTGCTGCACCTGTTGCACCTACGTCAAATTCCGACGATCCGCGTTTACATGGTAGTCAAGTAGTTAACTAACTCGATCTTTTTCAATGCTGGCGATCGCTAGTTTTGGAAAAATCAGTATAAAATAAATCATCCAAATTAGTACCGGAATTGCCACGAAACTTGTTATCCATACATTGAGTAGTAGTAGCCAACTACCACCAATTAACGAAATACCTGTAAGAATGATTGACCAAGGCTGACACCACCAGGGTTTATAATTCCAAATGCTGGGAGATTTTTGAGTCATAGTCAAAGAAATTAAACGTTGCTAGTTGTCGTATTCTAGAAGTTTAAGCATACAAATAGTTTTATAACTCAAAAAGTGATTAACAGGAATTGTTTAAATGTCATCGCCCCCAAAGATAATTGTTGTAAGTAATGGCAAAGGCGGTGTGGGCAAAACTACAACAACTATGTCATTAGCGAGTATTTTGGCAGAAAAATACAAACTACTAGCCGTTGATGCGGATAGTCAAGGTAGTTTTACTTGGTGGGTACAACAAAGTAAAAAAGGTATAGGCTTCGATCTTGCTCAAGAAACCGATCCGCAATTATTAGA
>CAJQOK010000032.1 GCA_905479905.1 uncultured Aliterella sp. | reverse complement strand
CTATCATTGACCAACTCAAAAATATTTCCCAAATCGAGCATTCTCGCCATCGCAGTCCTGTTAATTTTGCAGTTAATGTTCTTTATGGTTTAATTGTCAAAAAAAGTTTTGCTCTGCTAGTCGGGATGCAAACATTTTTTTACAATTTCAGCAACGCCACTAATCGTTAGGATTATCTGTTGGTTGAGACTGTTTGAATTGGCGTAAGGACTGCCGCAGTCTAGTCTGGCTAGAGCTTTGGCGCTGACGGCGTAGAGATTGACCGAGCGCCCTTTGATTAGTAGTGGGAGCTTGCTGTGGCGATCGCCTTGTTGAGGCTCTTGCGCGCCGACGAGGCAGGGCGGCATCTTCCGATCGACGTGGTGGTAAGGTATCTACGCGCCGAGAGGCGGCTGTTTGAGGGCGACGAGGCGATGGACTTGAGTTTTGCTGTCTCTGTCTAATTCTGCGAGTTGGTGTAGGTGTGTTTGTTGTCTCCGTAGCTGGATTGGAGCGGGCGTTTTCTATCGGTGCGCGTCTTGACTGGGCGGGTCGGCGTTTGCGGCGTTCTCGGAGTTTGCGCGATCGCTCTGACCCCTCAATTGCAAAGTCTACTTTAGCAGAAACGCTGCGTTTTCCCCCGTTTGGAGTCTTAAATTTCCAACGACTTGCTTCTTCTAAGGCTGCTTTATCTAGTTCGGAGTGACCGCTAGAACGTGCTAGGCGTACTTTAGTTACATTTCCTTTGCCATCAACATCAACGTTAATTTCTGCTTTACCTTCCAATCCTCGCCGCCGTGCTTTATCTGGATACTTTGGCTTGCTACAAGTGCGACAAGCTAAACCACCGGAACTAGCATTTGCATTGCTACTAGATCCTGGCTGGGCATTTCTTGGTCTAACATTCTGCGCTCCTGTAGCTACATTTGAGCCACTTCTGTTATTCGTACCAATTCTAGAGCCGCTTGCCGTACTATTACTGGGGTTATTTCCTCTCCCAATTCTAGAGCCGCTTGCAGAACTATTTGCGCCGCCTGTACCAACGTTAGAACTACCACCTGTTTTATTAGGAGTGCTACCTGTACCACTGCTAGAACCCCCAGCTATGCCACTACCTTTAGCTGTGCTATCTACCGCACCATTTCCGTTTTGATTCTGTAAACCATTAGGACTGCTAGTTAAGCGATCGCTTAAGCTACTAACATTACTTCCTGCATCGGTATTATTTGGTTTTTGCTGTGTATTTCTGGTACTTGCAAGTAAACTTCGTAATTCTTGATTGCTTTGCTGCCGATCTGGAGCTATTGAAGTTGGTATTGGTTTCGGACTAACTGCTACAACTGACGGAGATGTAATAACAGGTTTTGGCACTGTAGCAATCTTTGAGGGTGTAGTTATCTTTGCAACTGGTGCTGGCTGGGATCTGGTAATTTCTTTGGGAGTTTGGATTGCTTTTTGCTGTGGAAGTAGTGTCTTTGAGTTCTCAACAACTTGCTTTTTTGGAATATTTGTTAAGGGTTTAGGCGGTTTTTGAGCAACAACCGATGGTGAAGATGGTGCGATAGCTATAGATGAAGGTACAGACACCACTCTTGGGGTTTCGTTACTGCTAGAGCTAGGCGACGATTTTTTTTGAGTTTCCGCAACGGGTTTTTCTATTTCTAAAGTGGGTGGTTCAATTAGGGTCAATTCCATTGGCTTATCTTTCAATGGGCTTACTTTGTCCAAAAAATTGCTAATACAAAACCCTAATACTCCAATATGTAACCCTACCGAGCCAATCAGACCGAGAGCCAGAGAAGACTTGAGAGTCTCGGCGGCTTTTTCTCTCTGTTGGGCAGCTATGTTAGAAAAGCCCATACTCTATTGCTATTCTTTTGCACTAATTGAGCTAAACATTAAAACGTAATAGAGCAAAAGTCAAGCAAAACGAAATATATATTTGTAGCTTTTCTTGCAAACTAGCAATCAAATTGCTTGACATTAATTCTCATTTAACTTAATCTCACTTGAGAAGCATTATCAGTTTGTAAAGTCATCCAGTAGGCTGACCATCGGTTAAGAATAGGGCTAGAGATATGTTATGGGCATAAGTGAAATATTTGTTGCCGGAGGGATTGTCATGTATCCCCTGTTGGCATTTTCGTTGATGGCGATCGCGCTAATTATTGAACGCTGTTTGTTTTGGTACAAGATCAACCAACGGCAACGTCGTGTAGTGCGCGATGTATTAGCTGCCTACCGCGATGGTTCAGAGATTGTTTTATCCAAGCTGCGACAAAATGGCGATTTGCCTATTGTTCGCATTTTTTTAGAAGCCCTAGAGCTAGATTATGCTCCTCCCCAAGCCTTTCGCCTTGCTCTAGAAGGGGCAACGCAGGCAGAATTGCCGATACTACAGCGATTTAATACGGTTTTTTCCACAATCATTACAGGCTCTCCTTTACTTGGCTTATTAGGTACGGTTTTGGGTTTAATTCGCACCTTCGCTAATCTCAGTATTGGTAATACAGGTGGTGAAGGAGTTGGACAAGTAACGGCGGGTATCTCCGAAGCCTTGGTTTCTACAGCCTCTGGCATGGTAGTTGCTTTTGTAACCCTCCTTTTTTACGGCGCATTCCGAGGTTTGTATAAGCGACAGTTAGCTTTGATTCACGAGTACGGCAACCAGCTAGAGGTATTGCACTTGTTTCGGTACGAAGATCGACAAATAGATGTAGGAATAAAAAGTTTGGGACAGGGGAGAAAGTAATGAATGTGCCTAATGACGATAACGATTCTCTGCCAGAGATTAACCTTACTCCGATGATTGATGTTGTTTTTGCGATTTTGACATTTTTTATCTTAGCCAGCCTGCTTTTAACTCGTTCGGAGGGTCTACCTGTAAATCTACCAAGTGCGAAGACCGCTACCCAGCAAAATCAAACGCCAAGTAAGTTGACGGTGACCATTGACGAGCAAGGCAAAGTGTCCCTTGATCGCCAAAGAGTTGAAGTTAGTGAACTAGCAACGCGAGTTAAAGCATTGAAAGGAAATAAGCCGGAATTACTGGCGATCGTCAATGCAGATCGCGCGGTGGTACATGGTCAGGTAATTACAGTGATGGATGAGTTACGCACAGTGCCAGGAGTGAAGTTAGGCATTGCGACTCAGCCGAAGTAGTTAATGGGTCAAAAAACTAAAATGCCGTCGATTTTTTTCCTGGCTTGGTACAAGCGTTATTTATTTAAGGCTCTAGCTTTTACATTTAGTCTAATTTTTGTCTTAATTGCTGGCAGCCAAAGTTTTAGTACCCCTAAATCTAATCAGATACTTTGGGACACCTATGGCGTACCGCACATCTACGGTCAAACTATCCCCAGTGCGTTCAAAGAATTTGGTTGGGCGCAAATGCAAAGTCATGGCAACTTACTTTTGAGTCTTTACGGTCAAGCTAGGGGACGGGCGGCGGAGTATTGGGGAGAGCAGTATGTAGAATCAGATCAATGGATTTTAACGATGGGAGTACCCGAACGCGCGCGTACTTGGTATTCTGCCCAAAGCCCAGCTTTTCGCAACTATTTAGATGCCTTTGCTTCAGGGATTAATGCTTACGCTCAAGAACACGCCGATCTAATTGATGACTCGGTGGAGGTGGTACTACCAGTCAAAGGAGAAGATATATTAGCTCACTTGCAACGAGTCCTTAACTTTACTTTTATCGTCGATCCTACCCAAGTTGCAAGTTTAAGTTACAAACAGTCCAAAGCTGGCTCTAATGGCTGGGCTATTTCTCCCCAACGTTCGGCAAGTGGCAATGCTATGTTACTTGCCAATCCTCATCTACCTTGGTCAGACTTATTTTTGTGGTACGAAGCGCAGATAACCGCCCCTGGAATCGATGCTTATGGAGCAACACTTGTTGGGATTCCAGTTTTGGCGATCGCTTTTAACGATAATTTAGGCTGGACTCATACCGTTAATACTTTTGATGGCTGGGATGCCTACGAACTCCAGCTTGCCGATGGTGGCTATATTTTCGACGGTAAAGTTCGCCCCTTCAAGACAGAAACTTTGTCTATGAAGGTAAAGCAAAAAAATGGCTCCCTCGGTAATAAAGAGCTTGTAGTTAGGCATTCCGTTCATGGTGCTGTCTTTACAGCAGATAAAACTGTAGCCTTGCGCGTTGTCGGTCTAGATCGACCGGGTACATTAGAACAGTGGTGGGACATGGCGAGATCGCAAAATTTCCATCAGTTTCAAGCTGTACTGCAACGTTTGCAACTACCAATGTTTACAGTTATGTATGCCGATCGCGCCGGGCATATCATGCACCTATTTAACGCTCAAGTACCAGTACGCCAGCAAGGAAATTTTGCTGATTGGGAAAAGGTAATTCCGGGGAACACCTCAAAAACTTTGTGGACTAAAATTCATCCCTACCGCGACTTACCACGCATTGTTGACCCTACTAGCGGCTGGTTGCAAAATGCTAACGATCCACCTTGGACTACTACCTTTCCGCCAGCGATTGATGCTAATAACTATCCAGCTTATATAGCACCGCGTTCTATGTCTTTTCGGGCGCAACGTTCAGCCAAGATGCTATTTGAGGATAAAAAAATTTCCTTTGACGAGATGGTTGCTTACAAGCATTCTACACGCATGGAATTAGGCGATCGCCTACTAGATGATCTCCTTCCTGCCGCAAACAAGTACGGCAATAAAATAGGCAAACACGCAGCTAAGGTACTGCAAACTTGGGACAGACAAGCTAATGCCGATAGTCGCGGTGCAGTATTGTTTGCCTCGTGGGTGCGAGCAATGGACTTAGATACAGCATTTAGTCAACCTTGGAGCGAAAAATCGCCGCGTACAACCCCTGATGGATTAGCTAGTTCTCAAACTGCTGTTGCCACCTTAGAATCTGTAGCAGAAAAGGTTGAAAAGACCTATGGGGCTTTGGATGTGCCTTGGGGAGATGTTTTTCGCCTCAAGTATGGCAATGTAGATTTGCCTGCTAATGGTGGTTTTGGAGACTTGGGGATTTTTCGGGTAGTAGACTTTGCTCCCGCAGAAGGCGAAGTCTTTCAACCTGTGGCGGGAGACTCTTTTGTTGCAGCTATTGAGTTTTCGCATCCTGTAAAAGCAATGGCACTGACTAGCTACGGCAATGCAACTCAACCAGGATCGCCCCATATTAGCGACCAATTGCCGTTGTTTGCTCAAAAAAAGTTACGTCCAGTATGGCGCGATTTCAAAAATATTCAGGCGCACTTAGCTAAAAAAGAG
>CAJQOK010000031.1 GCA_905479905.1 uncultured Aliterella sp. | reverse complement strand
TGTCTAGCTGCTCTTTGAACTGCCCCAGCCACCGCGCTTACAACCCGCTCATCAAACACTGAAGGGACAATGTGTTGGCGGTTGAGGTCGGAGGGTTTGACTAATGAAGCGATCGCATAGGCCGCTTCTAAATACATAGTTGTCGTAATAGTTGAGGCGCGACAGTCTAAAGCACCGCGAAATACCCCAGGAAAAGCCAACACATTATTAATTTGATTGGGGTAATCGCTTCTCCCCGTCGCCATTACAGCAACAATATTAGTTACAAGTTCTGGCTGAATTTCTGGAATCGGGTTTGCCATCGCAAAGACAATCGGTTGGCTTGCCATTGAGCGCACCATTTCTGGGGTAACTACCCCCGGAGCGCTCACCCCAATAAATACATCTGCACCCATCATCGCCGCCGCTAAACCGCCCATTTTATCGATCGCAAACTCTAACTTTTCGGGGGTCATATCCGGGCGCTGAGTCGATAAAATGCCTTTAGAGTCGCACATCCAGATAGTTTCGGCTCCAGCTTTACGCAACAAGCGCGCGATCGCAACTCCTGCCGCCCCCGCACCGTTAATAATGATTTTTACCTTAGCTAACTGCTTATTGACCAGCTTCAGGGCGTTAATTAATGCCGCTAAAGTCACAATTGCCGTGCCGTGTTGGTCATCGTGGAAAACAGGAATATTCAATTGTTCGCGCAGTAGCTTTTCAATTTCAAAGCAACGAGGGGCGGCAATATCTTCTAAGTTTACGCCGCCAAATACGGGGGCAATTTGCTTAACAGTTTCAACAATAGTTTTAGTATCTTGACTAGCTAGGCAAATGGGAAAAGCATCAATCCCGGCAAATTCTTTAAACAGCATCGCCTTACCTTCCATTACAGGCAATGCTGCCTCTGGCCCCAAATTACCTAAACCTAATACTGCACTACCATCAGTAACGATCGCAACAGTATTTTGCTTAATGGTTAAATGGTAAGCCTGTTCGGGGTCAGTGGCTATTGCCATACAAATTCTGCCCACTCCTGGAGTGTAAGCCATTGCCAAATCTGCCAAGCTTTTAATCGGAATGCGACTTGTAATACTAATTTTGCCGCCGCGATGCAAATTAAAAGTGCGATCGTAGACATTTATTAATTTAATGTCGGGTAAAACTTTAATCGATTCAACAATTGTTTCGGCGTGTTCGGTACTAGCCGCATCTACGGTAATATCACGAATTGAAACCTCGCGGGTTTGCTCGATCAAGTCGATTTGACCGAGATTACCGCCCGATGATGCGATCGCACCAGTTACACTTGCCAGCATTCCCACCCGGTTAGGAATTTCTAAGCGTAGCGTCAAACTAAAGCTAGAGTTGGGGGTCAAATTTACCATGCTAAGTACCGCGATTCTCCGTTATTGAAGCAATATACATTAGAAAATAATTGGTCATTGGTCATTGGTCATTGGTTGCTCTTACCCATTACCCATTACCCATTACCCATTACCCATTACCCATTACCCATTACCCATTACCCATTACCCATTACCCATTACCCATTACCCATTCCTAATAAATTGGCACAAATTGCGATCGCAAACTGATAGTAATTTGACAGATGAGCCATTAAATAGCTCTACTGGTACGCATTGAGGTGACAAATTGCTCAAATAAATAATCAGCATCGTGGGGGCCAGGGCTTGCTTCGGGGTGGTACTGTACGGAAAACATCGGTAAGGTTTTATGCTTTAATCCGGCAACGGTGCGATCGTTGAGGTTGAGATGAGTAATTTCTACGTCCGCATCAGGTAAGGAATCGGGATCGAGGGCAAAACTATGATTTTGGCTAGTAATTTCTACTTGTCGCGCTAACCCCGCAGGCTGATTTAAGCCGCGATGACCAAATTTAAGTTTATAAGTTTGAGCGCCCAAAGATAAGCCCAAAATTTGATGCCCCATACAAATCCCAAATACAGGTTTTTGGCAAGTTAGTAAGGCTTTGGTTGTTTCTATCCCTTCGATATTTGCGGCGGGATCTCCAGGGCCATTAGAAAGAAATATCCCATCAGGATTGTATTTCATAATCTCCTCGGCGGGCATACTTGCTGGAACAACAATTACTCTGCAACCATAACTTGCTAATCGACGTAAAATATTGCGCTTAATTCCAAAATCTAAGGCGACAACAGTGAGTTGTTTTTCGACTATTGGCTCGCTAACAGGTTTAAATTCCCATACATTAGTTGTCGGATCTGACCACTCGTAAACGTCTTTTGTCGTTACTTCTTTGACTAAATTTAAGCCTGCCATAGTAGGCGCTGTTTGGACTAATTCTAATAAATCTGTTTCGTCAAGCTCCGTCGAAATGCCGCCATTCATTGCCCCTAATACCCGAATTTTGCGAGTCAAAGCGCGAGTATCAATGCCATAGATTCCTGGTATATTGTGCTTTTTGAGGTAGTCAGTCAAACTACTTGTAGAGCGCCAGTTGCTGGGGCGATCGCAGATATTACGCGCGATCGCTCCTCTTACTTGCGGACGGCTTGATTCTTCATCTTCAATATTCACTCCAGTATTGCCAATTTCGGGATAGGTAAAAACTATCATCTGACCGCGATAGCTAGGATCGGTCAATACTTCTTGATAGCCCGTCATTCCGGTATTAAAAACTACTTCTCCAGTCGTTGTTCCCGTCGCTCCAAAAGACCAACCGCGATAGGTTGTGCCATCAGCAAGGACTAAGATAGCGGGTTTAGCATTGGCAAACGGTGTAGGCATTTTCAATAATTAGGCTATTTTACGCACATTGCGATCATTATGCCATGAGTCGTTTTTAACGGTCATTGATTTTGTCGTGATGCGATCGCATTGCTGGGCGATCCTCCTTAACATTTCGGTACTTACGCCCAAAAGATCCCCCAACACCTTTAAAAAGGAGCTTTTATTTTCCTCTTAGAAATAAATCGATTCACTGCTTGTACAAGCCTCCAACACCCTTAAAAAGGATCTTTTATTTTCCCCCTTTTTCAAGGGGGGTTAGGGGGGATCAAGTTTTGCATCAGTCCTAAATTCATCAACCCATCTTTTATTTCTCATGGAAATCTTTGATAAAAAAGCTCTACAGTAAATTAATATACCTTAATATTTTTTCTAATAAACCTGTGCAAGAAGATTTTAGACTAATTGTCGATTTAGTGTTAGTCCTTGCAGTGTCGGCGGTAGGTGGGCTATTAGCGGCATTGTTTCGCCAACCAGTTTTACTAGGCTACTTAGTCGGTGGGGTGGTAATAGGGCCAGCCGGATTAGGACTAATTAAAGAACTAATCCAAGTCGAAACCTTAGCCCAATTTGGCGTTGCCTTTTTATTATTTGCTTTGGGAGTGGAATTTTCTCTTGCTGAACTAAAAAAAGTCCAGCTAATTAGTTTGGGTGGTGGGGGTTTGCAAATTGTGCTGACTATTATCGGTACTGCCATAGTATCGGTAGGTGTGGGATGGGTAAGTTCTCCGGCCCAAGGAGTATTTTTAGGGGCAATTTTATCACTTTCATCTACCGCCGTTGTTTTGAAGTGCTTGATGGAGCGCAACGAAACAGAAACGCCTCACGGTCAAGTTATGTTAGGGATGTTGGTAGTCCAAGACTTGGCGCTAGGGCTAATGCTGGCGGTTTTACCTGCTTTGGAGCAACCGCCGGAAACTATTGGTATAGCTGTAGGTACGGCATTAATTAAAATTGGTTTATTTGCCGCCGGAGCAGTGGTAGCAGGAATTTGGCTAATTCCACCATTATTAAGGTTATTGGCAAGAACCGAGAGTAAGGAGTTATTTTTATTAGGTGTAGTGGCGCTGTGTTTGGGGATTGCCTTACTTACCGAGCATTTGGGATTATCGATTGAAATGGGCGCTTTTGTCGCTGGATTGATGATTTCTGAGGTGGAATACGCCGACCAAACTTTAACTTATGTTGAGCCACTGAGAGATATTTTTGCAACTTTATTTTTTGCAGCGATTGGGATGCTAATCGATCCGTTTTTTTTGTGGCAAAACTTAGAGTTGATTTTGGGGCTAGTATTGCTAGTATTTGTCGGCAAGTTTGCGATCGTTACGCCGCTTGTAAAAATATTTCACTATCCCTGGAAAACTGCTTTGATGGTAGGTTTGGGACTAGCGCAAATTGGAGAGTTTTCCTTTGTTTTAGCCAGCGAAGGGCTATCAATGGGTTTAGTTTCTCGCCGGGTGTACTTATTAATTTTGGGAACAACCGCCGTAACCCTCGTTTTAACGCCGTTTGTATTGCGTTTAGTACCCAAAATACTCGAATTACCTTGGTTGAGGTCTTTGATTGAATCTGGAGATGTAGCGATCGCTTTTTCTGACGAATTACCCCAACAAAATCATATAGTAGTATGCGGTTACGGGCGCGTGGGGCGCAATTTGGTTAAATTAGTCCAAGCACACGGCTACCCAATCGTTGTAATTGAACAGTCCGAAAGCAGGATTCAGCAGTTACGCGAGGCGGGGGTTGCTTACGTCTACGGCAATGCGGCAAGTTTTCACGTCTTAGAAACGGCGGGAGTAGAAAGAGCAAAATCTTTAGCAATTACTTTACCCGATCCCATGAGTACGCGGTTGTGTTTAAAACGGGCTTTAGAACTATCTCCCGACTTAGACTTGATAGTACAAGCAAATCACGATAAAGACATTGAAACTCTTTACCAATTGGGAGCGCAGGAAGTAGTACAGCCCGAATTTGAGGCAAGCTTAGAATTAGCCAATCATTTATTAACTAAAATGGGCTTGTCGGCGAGTACGATGCAATTAGAAATGCAGGAAATTCGCAATCATCATTATTTAGATTTGCGTCCAGAGCGATCGCCTGCCCAAGTAGCACGAGAATTAGACCAAGCTACTCAAGATATGAACAGGCGCTGGTATGACTTACCTGAAGGCTCTCCGCTTACGGGGATGACTATAGAAGAAGCAGATATGCGCTACTTGACGGGAGTTAGCTTAATGGCTGTGCGGCGCTTAAGTGGCGAGGAACTTGATTATCCTGATAGCAAAACAATTTTAGCCCCAGGCGATCGCTTATTAATAGTTGGGCAAGGCGAGGAGTTAACCGCTTTTGATGAATTAGCTAAAGGTGCAGCCACTCTCCCAGCAGAAAACAATCCTTGTCATTGGCTATTTGTGTCTAATAATAGTCCGGCAGTGGGGCAAAGTCTCGCCGATCTTGATATCCGCCGTCAGTATGCGGTGCAGATTCAAGCGATTCGCCGCGATGGTAAGTTTATTCGTTTTCCTGATGGTAGTATGCACTTGCAAGCCGGAGATCAGTTGCTATTGTGTGGCGGCTTCCCGTCATTGAATGAATTAGAGCAATTAGTTAATCCGGGGGCGATAAATAAAGTTATTCCTAGCGTACCAATTGAATCGGAAACTTTGAGATAGTATTTGCGATGATTGGCGGGAAACATGAAAAAACTGCTAGGTCTTAATAAAAGACTTAGCAGTTATAATAGTGCGATAGAGCCACCTGCTCTCCGAGCTTCGCATTTTTAGTTTAGAAGTGCTATCGCGCTGTAACTTATTAATTAAGCTTGTTTTTGTTGTCTGCGCTTTAGTAGCTTTTTGCCACCCAAAGCACCAAAAGCTAAGATACCCAACATCGAAGCTGGTTCGGGGACGGGTTCGCTGCTAACATTATCTATTAGCAAACCGGATTGAACTTTGCGATCGCCTGAATTTATTACTCCGAAACCTAAAGTGTAAGTGCCAGCCGTAGTAATGTTATAAGAAGTCGTCTGATACCCAGTTTCTTCACGAAATGGTGACAAAGAATCAACAAAGGACACCTTAGTATCTGCTAATTCCGTTAAGCCATTAAGTGAAAAGAAAGCAAAGTCATTGTTACGAGCGTTTGGCGTACCTTCATCAGTTAGGAAGTTCCAATCAAAACTAACCACATCTCCCGCACTTGCTGTGAAGGTTTGTTTGATAGCTGCACCGCCATTGGCTACGCCATTTCCTAAAGTACTTAGGCTACCACGAGTTAAACCTAGAAATTTTTCTATAGAAGCCGCAGGAGCGTTACTGACAGTAGATAGACCAGCCTGATAATTGCCATCTGTGGTGTCAACGCCATAGGCGTTGGTGACAACTGCTGTACCAATTTTTTTCCATCCAGTAAAATCACCACTTTCAAAGCTACCATTAATAACTGCGGCTTGAGAAGGTGCAGCAACTAGAACTGTTGACAAACTAAGTAAACCTAATACACTGGCGGTTAAAGTTGAACTCTTTGCAAGGGTAGACATGAAATTGAATGCTCCAAAAAAGGTAATTGTTGATGCTAGGGAAGTTTTGACATGATATTTGTGTCGGGATACTCGCAGATAATTCAACCTTGGCGGGAATTACGATAACCCAACTACAATATTTGTATTTACGTAAGCCACTAAGTAGTTAGATTTACGTAAGCTCGAAATCTGTTGCTTAATTAAAGATGACATAACTTCTATTTATAGCTGCGGTTTATACTTACAATTCATCAAAAAAATATACTGGCAACTAGATAAATCAGACTAGCAAAATGTACCAATTGCTCTGCGGACAAGAGTTGTAACCCTACTTGAGTACACAAAGTTACAGAAAAGCACTGTAAACTTTGTATAAATCATTGGAATTAAGTAATTCTGTTGCTAGTAAATATACGGAAACGCGAAGCCCGTAACTGGGCGCGCTGGCTACTTTTGCCAGCTTAAAGGCAAGAAAAGCTTTGCTACCCAAAACTACGTACTCGTCGGTTCTACTTCTTCTTTAACGCGGCGAATAGGCAAGTTAGCAATCAAAGCCGTTGTTCGTTGGTTGTTTTCTAAACAAAACTCCAACCCATCTATTTCAAGTTCTACGTAACGCGACACCACTTCCAAAATTTCTAGGCGCATTTTTTCTAGCATTTCTGGGTTGAGAGCGGCGCGATCGTGGGAAATAACCACCTGTAGCCGTCGCTTGACTTCTGAGCGACTGCTGTTATCACTATTACGAGGTAGAGGAAAAAGCCGATCCAAAAATTCACCGAACATAGCAGTAACAGGAGAAGGAACATCGCTTAAATAATTTTTGTCCACAACAATTTGCGGATTCGAGAAAATATATTATCTGGGGGCGCATTTAAAGCGAGAAATTCAACGGTTTGTCCTTCCAAACGACGCGCTATATTATCAAAAGCAGTTCCCGCCAAAGAGGGATTTTCTGCTAACACCAAGGGTTCTCCGCGATTAGTTGAAACAATTACCCGTTCATCTTCAGGAATTACCCCAATTAAGGGAATTGCCAAAATTTCCTGCACATCTTGCACCGACATCATATCGTTTAGCTGTACCATCGCTGGACGCAGACGATTGACAATTAAATTAATGCGTTTGATTCCTTGAGCTTCAAGCAAGCCTACCACCCGGTCGGCATCCCGTACCGCAGAAATTTCTGGGGTAGTGACAATCAAAGCTTCTTTTGCTGGGGCGATCGCATTTTTAAATCCTAGTTCAATTCCTGCGGGACTATCAATAACTACATAATCGTAGATTTTAACTAAAGACCCGACAAGTTCTGTCATTTGTTCAGGACTGACGGCTTCTTTAGTGCGATTTTGGGCTGCGGGTAAAAGCGCCAAATTGGGCATACGCTTATCTTTAACCAAAGCTTGCTCTAGCCGACATTCTCCCGCAAAAACTTCAATTGCCGTGTAGACTATCCGGTTTTCCAACCCCAACAATAAATCCAAATTTCTTAGCCCAAAATCCGCATCTACCAAGGCAACTTGCTTACCCAATCGGGCTAAAGCCATACCTAAGTTTGCGGTGACGGTGGTTTTACCTACTCCGCCTTTACCAGAAGTTGTGACGATAATGCGACTCATGACTGTGATAAAAACTGGGACGACTTAGAAAATTCAGCAGCTTTGGTAAGGCGGATACCATCAGGAGTAACGTAAGCAACTTCAGGATAGTATTCTTCCAGAGAATTGGCTGGCGCTCTTGCTACATAACGAGCTATCCGTAACTGTGTTGGTTCCATTTGCAGCGCCATAATTAAACATTTGGCATTGCCACTCGCACCCGCGTGAGCAACCCCACGTAAGCGACCCCAAACTAGGATATCGCCATTAGCGACTATAATCCCACCGGGGTTGATGTCTCCTAACACGACTACTGTACCAGAGTGGCGAATCTCTACACCAGAACGAATAGTCATTTGTAAATATAATGGGTCGTTTAAAGGTAAAGTAGCGGCGACGGAAGCCGTTGTTAAGGTTGTTAGGATTGCTTGTTGTTCTACGCAATAACCCGCCGTTGCTGCCGCTACAGCCGTTTGTCGGCGGCTAGTGCGAACTCGCTGCATTTGCAGCAATACTTCGCCTAAAGCATCAGCTATTTGTTGTAATTGTCTGCCATCTAATAATCTATCGGCGGCGAGTAACTCAACTTGAGTGTGGGGTTGCCAAAATCTATCGCCAGCATTTAAACGTTGCTTCATCTGCTGCCAAATTTCTGACCAATTATCAGCAGAGGGGGGCATTTCTGCTTCCGTAGGCAAAATTAAGAGTAAACGATCCGCCTCGCTTTTAAAGCGTACTTGGATAACCTTTACTTCTTCCGTCGCGGGAGTAAAGGCAGAAATGGCTTCAGGCAATGCAGAATCAGAGGTCATGCAATTTTAAGGATATCGGGCAAAGATGACTTTATATTTAAGAGCAAATCGACTTCCTTTAATCAATACCATACTAAATTATTCCTAATTAAAATCCTTAACCCCGAAGTACCAACTTAGGCTTGCGGTATCCATTGGCGCTAAAAATATACTAAGCGTCTGCAAAAATGTATCTAAAGTAACAACAAATATAAATATTTTTATGGTAATCCTAACACTTAAGTTTAATCAATCATTGTAGTCAACTTAGGTGAAAGTTCAAACATTGCGGCTATTGCTGGGTTGTTGGATATAGGGAAGTTGGTGCTGAGGAGTTAGTTTAATCGGAGATTCAACCTCAAAAATAAGTATTCTCATTCAACGAGACTACCCAAAAAGACGTAGTTAGCGATCGCCCACAAAACTTAACTGTTGCAGCTATTTTGTCAAGCCTAATGAAGGCGGATATAAGGAGAGTTTAATTTAATGACATCGCGCGAACCCCTAATTATTATTGGTGGCATTAATCGCCGCAAATTTATCCAGTATGGCTCGTTAGCCCTTGGTACTGGTGTACTTGCAGCCTGTACTGGTCAAGAGCCTTCAGCCCAAAGTCCTAGCAGTGATGCTAGTCCCGCAGCTTCGGGGGGCGATGGGATCAAAATTGGCGTGATGTATTCGACCACCGGATCGATCGCTATTGTCGAAAAATCTTTACAAGATGCTACTTTTTTAGCGATCGATCAAATAAATGAAGGTACAGGCCCTTGGAAAGGCGGTAAAGGTATTAAAGGTAAGCAGTTGCAGCGAGTGGTAGTCAACCCCGATTCTAACTGGGACTTATACAACCAAATGGCTAAACGCTTGATTGATGAAGACAAAGTTGCCTGCGTTCTTGGTTGTTATACTTCAGCAAGTCGTAAATCTGTACTACCAGTTTTTGAAGAAAAAAACGCTATCCTTTATTATCCGGTTTACTACGAAGGCAACGAATGCAGTTCTAATGTTTTTTATACGGGTGCTGCACCAAACCAACAAATTACCGATTCTATTCCTTACTGCGCTAAAAACTTTGGCAAAAAAGGATTTTTTATTGGCTCAGATTATATTTATCCTAAAGAAAGCAACCGCATTGCCAAAGCCGAGTTAGTTAAAGCTGGCGGCGAAGTGGTGGGCGATGAGTACGCAGCTTTGGGAACCACTGAATTTATTACCATTATCAACAAAATCAAGCAAGCCTCGCCCGATTTTGTGCTTAGTAATTTAGTTGGTGATAGTATTCCAGCTTTTTATAGACAGTATAAGGATGCTGGGATTACGTCCGCGCAAACTCCAATTATGGCGTACCCCACCACCGAAGAAGAAATCTTAGCGATGGGGCCAGAATACGCCGAAGGTCACTACAGCAGCTTTAATTACTTTCAAAGTGTAGATACGCCAGAAAATAAAGCATTTGTAGAGCAGTTTAAAGCAAAGTTTGGTCAAGATCGCGTCACTAATGGAGTTATGGAAGCAGCTTACTTACAAACTTTCTTTATGGCGCAAGCAATGGAGAAGTTGCTAACTGAAGGTAAAGAAATTACTCCTGACAACTTACGAGAAGCAACTCGCGGTCAAGTTTTTAACGCACCCCAAGGTACAGTAAAGAGCGATCCCGATAACTACCATACTTATTTGTATTCCAGAATTGGTAAGTGGAAGGCTGACGGTCAAGCAGAGATTGTATTTGCTACCCCGGCGGCGGTGAAACCGATTCCTTGGAGTCAGGCGCTGTATAAAGGGCGAACTTGCGTTCATAGCGTTCCTGACGTTCGCAAAAATTCAATTAAAGAAACGGGCGCAGACTTAAAAGTTGAATACTTGAAAATTTAAGCCGTTGTACTAACTCGAAATCTCTAATTCTTGAGGGAGATCCCCCCTAGCCCCCTTAAAAAAGGGGGAAAATATTTTAAAGTCCTTCCTCAAAAGGATCGAGTTAGAAGTAATAGCAAAGATTTCAAATTAATTGTTGCAGGTGTGCTGTTTTCGCTTCTCCTTAAAAGGATGGAGTTAGAGGTAATAGGAAGTGTTGGCTACTGATAGAAAGACGTTTAAAGTATCTTCGATTAAGCGGATTAGAGATTATTAATAATTTAATGGGGCAGTAATTTGTAATGTATTCATCCATAATTAATTTATTAGCACAAGCTCCATCAACTAAAAACTTAGATTTAGTAGCTTTTACTAATCAACTCCTCAATGGCGTTGGCATTGTTGGTGTTTTATTATTAACGGGGTTAGGACTAGCAATTACTTTTGGAGTAATGCGAATAATTAACCTAGCACATGGTGAATTCATCATGTTAGGCGCATACACTACCTTTGTAATGCAATCTACTTTCAAAATGGATTTAGTTCTAACGATTCCTTTTGCTTTTTTATCTACAGCAATTATTGGGGCAATTGTAGAACTAACTATAATTAGAAGGCTTTACGGTCGTCCTTTAGAAACTTTACTTGCTACTTGGGGCTTAAGTATTGTGCTTCAAGGTGTAGTTAAATTGATTTTTACGGCACAGTTAAAGTATGTAAAAGCTCCGAGTTATATATCGGGAAACTTAAACGTATTTACAGGTGCCGATGGTGG
>CAJQOK010000030.1 GCA_905479905.1 uncultured Aliterella sp. | reverse complement strand
TCCCAAACCTCAAATAATTGCTCAACCAGGGGCATTTTCTCAATTAGATACTGCAAGCCACAATGGTTTTGCCGATTTGGTTCAAGAAACTTTAGCTTTAACTCGCCGCTTGTTTATTCAATTGCAGCGCCGCCCCTCAACTTTAGTTGCTGGGATTATTCAGCCTGTGATGTGGCTGGTTTTATTTGGGGCGCTATTTCAAAATGCACCATCGGGTTTATTTGGCAACAGTCACAGTTACGGACAATTTCTCGGTGCGGGGGTAATTGTGTTTACGGCTTTTGCAGGGGCTTTAAACGCGGGTTTGCCTGTAATGTTCGATCGCGAATTTGGCTTTTTAAACCGTCTATTAGTTGCGCCTCTAGCTTCTAGGTACTCAATTGTTTTAGCTTCAGCTTTATTTATTGTCAGTCAAAGCTTATTGCAAGCGGCGGTAATTGTTGGTGCAGCAGCCTTGTTGGGGGCGGGTTTGCCGAATATAGCCGGGTTAGGTGCGATCGCCTTAATTGTGTTTTTACTAGCTTTAGGAGTAACGGCGATTAGCTTAGGGTTAGCTTTTGCTTTACCCGGACACATTGAACTAATTGCTGTTATTTTTGTAACGAATTTACCTCTATTATTTGCTAGTACCGCGCTTGCGCCTCTATCCTTTATGCCTCAATGGTTGCAGGTAGTAGCGAGTTTGAACCCCCTAAGTTATGCCATTGAGCCGATTCGTTACTTATATCTAAATAGCGATTGGTCTTTGGGTAGTATAGTAATGCAAGCTCCTTGGGGAGCGGTTAGCTTTGGCGGGGCGATGCTAGTTTTGTTAGGCTTTAGTTTTGTAGCGTTAATTAGCATTCAACCTTTATTAAAGAAATCACTTTCTTAACAACCTTCTAAAAACCTATGAAAATTACAGTTAAATCACCCCAAAAGTTCATTTTTAGCGCTTTAGCCTCCATGAGCCTTTTTTCCTTACTAATTCCCCAATTAGCAAAAGCGCAATCTACCGATGTCAATCCTTTGCAAGACTTTCAACCCCAACAGGGTGATCCTTTTTCCTCTAGAAATGACAACCCTACTGGAAGCTTGTTTGACTTAATTCATCGCGCTCAACTAGGAAATTCTCGCAGCACAGAAGAGTTTAACGCTGATAAAAATCAAGGTTTAAATGATGCGGCGGCGGAGTTTAGAAAAAAGCAACAGCAGCGTACTCAAAATCCCAGTCAAGCGGGTACAGTAGAAAATACAACTACTACACCGTCGTTGCAGATTAATTTAGATAAATGAGCGGGTTCAAAACCTGTAGAGACGTTGCAACGCAACGTCTCTACATTAAAATTCCTGTATTTAATTAGCAACCAAAAATTTAGGTGGTGTCAGCAAAAACATTTGACTTTGACCGATAGGCGATCGCATAGTTGGTAAATTTAAACCAATAATTCCAGCTTTTTTTAAAATTAATGCTTCCTTAGCTTCGCCCCAAACAAGCATTGATGCCCATGCTCCCAAATCTGGTTGATGACCAATTAGGGCTAATTTGCTATTAGATGGATACTTTTGTTGTTCTAGCCAATTGAGCCAAGCATGAATGTTGCCGTTGGGTGCAAGCTCGGTAGATACTTGCAAATGGCTAGATAGTTGGGTTTGGGTGAAAATTTCTGCTGTTTGATGCGATCGCACGAGGGGACTTGTCAAAATTAGATCAAAGCGCAAACCCAAGTTATACAAGCGTTTAGCTACTTCTTTTGTTTTATCTTGCCCAATTTTTGTTAAAGTGCGATCGTCATCTTTAAGGGCAAAATCTCTTTCTTGAGCTATACCGTGACGAATTAAGTACAGTTCCATTTACTCGGTTTGAATAGGATTATCTTTAGGACTAACTAATCTCAACAATTTTTGCTTAATTTGAGCGTCGAATACTTCCCACTTCATCCGCGCGTAAGGAGAATTTTCAATAAAGCCAGACAAAAAGCCCATAGGAATTTCAAACCCACCAGCGCCAGTACGTCCACCCCCAAAAAAGCGCCCTTGACTGTCTTGTCCAAAAGCTTCTTTAATAAATTCATCAGGATCGAGGGTTAGTTTAGTAGTTCGCAACGAACCAATTACAACTTCTAATTCCTCATCTTCATCGTGAACTATGCCAAAAACTACTGCCGTGTGGACGTTTTCTTCAGTAACTAGAAAGTCCGCCGCTTGGGGAATTGCATCGCGGTCTTCGTAGCGTAAGTAACCAACTCCAGCAATAGAAAAGTTATTTTGCACAATCCGATTTTTCAAACTGCGCTCGATTACATCCATTACTCGTTTAGAGCGATTTGCTTGGAGTACGGCGTTGAGCAATTGAGAGTCGTAAAACCTACTTAAATAACCCGCAGCTAAAAAGTCTTCTTCTTGGGCTTGCATCAATCGGTTAGTATCCGATCGCAAACCGTGCATTAAAGCCGTAGCACATTTAACGTGATTGTTGATACTACTATCTAAAGCCAACAATCCAGCTTGTAAGTATTGAGTAAAAATTGTTGCAGTAGCTCTAATTGAAGGGCGTAAATCGCTAAACTCGGCTTTTAGATCTCCTTGCAAGCTGTGGTGATCTACTAATACTACTAAGGGAATTTGCGCCTCTTGCACCAAAGGCATTAATTGGCTAGTTGTTCCCTGGTTATCAATGAGCGCATAACCACTATAAATCGATAAGTCTTTGCTTTTAGCGTTTTGTAGCGTCCATCGTTGGGCGGGTAAGCCTGTAAGTTTGACTAAGGCAATATTTTCTTGATGGCTCAAAGTACCTGCATAGACAATATCGCACTGAATGTCGTATTGTTCGGCGATTAGTTGATACGCCCAAGCGCAAGATAAAGCGTCAGGATCAGGAAAATCTTGGAGAATTACTAACTGGCGCTGGTGTTGGTGTTTTTCAAAGGTTTGTCTAAGAGCGTCTATTTTCTGGCTAGGTAATAAGATGCAACGCTGTCCTGAATAGGGAGTATTTTCAATATTGGCGCTGGGCGTAGGTTGCAGAAAGTCGGTATTAGGTTGGATGTCAATAGGATCTTTTGGTATTGGCTCTAAAGTTATTGGTAGACTGTCAAATACTTTTAGGGAGTTCGAGTGCATATAGTTGGTTTAGTTCGTAGATGTGAAGAGGAGAATTTTTAATTGGTAGAAATTGACAATTTTTAAGTTTGCGCCACACACTACGATCTTTACAGATAATTAGCAATCCAACATCTCTTATATCAAGATATTTCCTAAGATAGAATTCAAAGCGAGATTTTTGCCAATAATACTCGTATTGCCCAGAATATCGCTTTATACTCGTCCTCCATATTGAATTGCCTTTGGCGATCGCACTGGGGGCGATTGTTTCCCAGCCTTCTTCGTCGTCTTTGAGTGATTGGCTGCCGTACCAAGGGCGGGCGGTGCTGGCTTTTCTCCCGGCGTGAGCGATTTGAATTGCTGGTACGGCTCCTTGGTCTTTAACAAATTTATTGATGCGGTACAGTGGTTCTATGTGTTTGTCTGCCCAGATTCCTGCGTCTTTTGGGGATATTCTCCCTCTTGCTTCTACGGCGGTGGCTTCGGCGATGATTAGTCCCGCTCCGCCTACGGCGCGAGAACCTAGGTTTACTAAGTGCCAATCGGTCGCTACGCCGTCAATAGAACTGTATTAGCACATTGGGGAAACTCCGATGCGGTTGCGGAGGGTGATGTCTTTGATTTGGTAGGAATCGAATAGGTGTGTCATTGTTGTTTTTTTGGTTGGGATCTTTGTTTTACTAGGCTTATCTTAAGAAAAACCGAATATGGGGGGTCTGCCCCCCAAACCCCCCATTGGGGGACGAGTTGCCTCCCCCAAACCCCCTGCAAAAGTGCCTTGTCTTGGGTACGGTAGGTTTCGGCAATCGGCTTCTTTTTCGGTTGGTGCGCTAGTTTTCTAGTTGTATGAATGTTTAGGGTTTAGCCGTTTACTGCGCTCATGTCTGAGTAGCGATCGCCCATTACACTATTTTTTGGCGCTACTTCTTCTAAATTCTGCAACTCGCCCTCTGTAAGTTTAATTTCAGTAGCGACTACGTTTTCTTCTAAATAAACCCGGCGTTTTGTTCCGGGAATGGGTACAATTTCATCACTTTTTGCCAGCAACCACGCTAATGCTAGTTGTCCTGGGGTTACTCCTTTTGAAGTAGCTATCTCTTTTACTCGCTCTACTAATTGCAAGTTTTTGTCGAAGTTTTCTCCCTGAAATCTGGGCGAATTTCTCCGGTAATCGTCGGCGGCTAAATCATCCACTTTTGTAACTGTTCCTGACAGAAATCCTCTCCCTAACGGACTATAAGCTACTAATCCAATTCCTAATTCTGCAATTGTTGGGATAATTTCATCTTCTATATCTCTACTCCATAACGAATACTCGGACTGCAATGCACTAATTGGATGTACTTTTGCAGCCCGTTTAATTGTGGTGGCGCTGGCTTCCGATAAGCCGATGTAACGTACTTTTCCTTGCTGTACAAGTTCCGCCATTGCCCCTACGGTGTCTTCAATCGGTACTTTGGGATCTACTCGGTGTTGGTAGTACAAATCTATATAGTCAATGTTCAATCGTTTCAAGGATTCTTCGCAAGCACTGCGGACATACTCAGGACTACCGCTAATTCCTCTAAAACTGTTGTCTTCGCCGCGCTGGATGCCGAATTTTGTTGCTATTACTACTTGCTCTCTATGCTGCGCGATCGCTCGACCTACCAATTCCTCGTTTTTACCCTTTCCATACATATCTGCTGTATCTAAAAAGGTTACTCCTAGTTCCAAGGCGCGGTGAATTGTTGCTATTGATTCGGTTTCGTCTCCCTTTCCGTAAAACTCTGACATTCCCATACATCCAAGTCCTAGTTCAGATACGGTTAATCCTTGGTTGCCTAGTTTGCGTTGTTGCATTGGTTTTCTCTTATTAAAGTTGAATACAAATTTTGCCGAAGTGTTCGCCACTTTCCATGTACTCCAAGGCGGATCTAACAGACTCTAAAGGAAATACGCGATCGCATATTGGACGAATTTTATGCAAGGCGATCGCTCTATTCATATCCTCAAACATCTCTCTAGAGCCTACATAAATGCCCTGCACCCTCACGTTTTTCATCAAAATGGCTCCGGTACTAATTTCACCTTTTCCACCTGTCAAAACGCCAATTAAACTAATTTTTCCGCCATAACTAACCGCTTTCAATGACTCGTTCAAAGTTCCCGCGCCGCCCACTTCTACTACATGGTCAACACCTCCAGTTATTTCATAAGCTTTTTTGCCCCAATCTGGCGTTTGTTTATAGTTGATAGTTTCTGTCACTCCCAGGCTTTGCAATCTTTCTAGCTTTTCATCGCTGCTGGAAGTGGCAATAACTTTTGCTCCTAATACTTGGGCAAACTGTAAGGCAAATATCGAAACTCCCCCC
>CAJQOK010000029.1 GCA_905479905.1 uncultured Aliterella sp. | reverse complement strand
ATGCTTGGTGTCATTAAAAAAATAATAGTTGTGCTTTTGGGGCTGAGTCAAGGAGGGGTGATTATAGGCGCTGCCACAAGGTGTCATAAACCCCTGATGGTATTGATGTACGAAGACTTCGCCCTAATCGATTTTTTTTTTGCGCCGCCTGCAAGCATTCTACTTGCGGACAAAGATAAGCCGAACGCCCCATACCTCGATCTAATTGTAACTGCCCAGAGGGGTTGACGCGGATAATTCGCCAAAATTCTTGTCTTAGTGCAGCGCGACGGCAACTAATACAACGGCGATAGTTAGGTTTCATGGATGCAGTAGGGGCAACAGATAAGAAAATTGTATAATTACTACCTTGTTTTGGTCTATCTATTTATCAAGCTATAACATCTGTAGGTTCAATTGCCTCAGCTTGTTGGTATTGCTCCTCGTCTTCGTCGTATTCTTCCTCTTGGGCTTGGGCTTGGTATTGGGCGGCTAATTCGGCAAATTTAGCATCTTCTGCTTCTTGATCGTATTTGTCGCGGTCTTTAATGTCGATTTTCCATCCGGTCAACCGGGCTGCTAAACGAACATTTTGCCCTTCTTTGCCGATCGCTAAACTAAGTTGATCTTCTGCTACTAAGACGTGAGTCTGACGGTTATCGGTATTCATTAACCGTACTTCATCCACTCGTGCAGGACTAAGAGCGTTGGAAATATAAGTGGAAGGATCGGGCGACCATCGGATTACGTCGATTTTTTCTCCGCGTAATTCGTTAACTACTACTTGAATCCGCGAACCTCTAGCCCCAATACAAGCGCCTACGGGGTCTACATCGCGCTCTAGAGTATCTACAGCAATTTTAGTGCGGGGCCCAACATAACGCGAGGGGGGGTTTGCTTCTCTAGCTACAGCGACAATGCGGACAACTTCATCTTCTATTTCGGGGACTTCGTTATCAAAGAGGTAGACAACCAAACCCGCATCAGCGCGAGAAACTAATAGTTGGGGGCCTCTTTGCTGACCAGTGCTAACTTTTTTCAAGAAAACTCTAAATGTAGCGTTGGCGCGGTAGTTATCGTTAGGCAATTGTTCGCGTTTGGGCAATTCCGCTTCGACTTCTGGCTGACCAAAGCCGCTATTGACTGCCATAATTACCGATTGGCGTTCAAAGCGTAGCACTCTTGCTTGGAGTACCGCGCCTTCAAGTTCTTGGTATTCTTCTTGAATCATTTGGCGCTGGCGATCGCGCAATTTTTGGGCTAATACTTGTTTAGTTTGCATTGCCGCCATGCGCCCAAACTCTAGTTTTTCTGGGGTGACATCTAAAATTACTTCGTTTCCTAGTTGGGCTTCTGCTTCAAACTCCTGTACGTCGCTGAGGGCAATTTGGTGGTCGGGATCGCTAACCTCTTCGGCGATGGTTTTGGTTGATAGCACGCGGAAGCCGCCGTATTCAGTATCAAGTTCTACTTCAAAATTATCAAAATATTCTTCATCAAAAGTCCGTTTATCAAAATTTTGAGCGCGGCGATAACGCTCGTAGCCTTTAAGTAAAGCTTCTCTAAGCGCTTCTTGAACAGAATGCTTAGGTAGATTTTGTTCGCGACTGATATTTTCAATCAGGTCTTTGAGTCCGGGAATACTAACCATTGACATAATAAAACCTTTATAGGGGACAATTTTTTACTGTTTAACGCCGCTCGTTTAATTGAACTTTTGTTACTAAAGAGCGGGGAATTTCGACTTCTCGACCTTTGATATTGAGATAAAGTGTAGTGTCGTCGCGGCGAATTAGCTGCCCTGTCCACTCTTGTTGTCCTTTGTGGGGACTAGAAGAAGTGACTATGACAGAAAAACCTTTAAACGATATAAATTCGCGATCGCTTGTTAATTCTCTAGATATCCCAGGGCTAGATATTTCTAACACATAGGCATCTGGAATAATATTTGTCTCCTCTAAAGTTGCCTCTATTGCCCGACTCATGCGTTCGCAGTCATTTAACCCGGTGTCTTGCTGAGGATTGCGAATATCAATTCTTAGTACGGGCGGGTTTTGATTAGTATGAAAAACCACTCCAACTACCTCCAGTTGCAATTGTTCTGCTACGGGGGTCGCCAGTTCGATAATTTGGGGAATTAAAGGGTGAGCCATTTTAGGACACAAAAAAAGTGGGCAGATACCCACTTCCTGAAACACTATTTCTAAGAAGTTGTTACGGACAATCAAAACTTGGCTGTCTGTACTTTGAGTTTATCTCATTGGGAGATTATCGGTGTAGTAAGGAATTGCGAACTACTTAATTACCCATTACCCATTACCAATTACCCATTACCCAAACTATTAGTAGCGAATCCGGGGATCGATGTAAGCATTGAGAATATCGATCGCAATACTAGCAAGCACTACTATCGTGGCAAAAAATACTAATATTCCCTGTACTGTGGGGTAATCTCGCAGGGAAATCGCTTCGTAAAGTCGATTTGCTAATCCTGGCCAAGAAAACGTTACCTCCGTTAGCACCGCTCCCCCTAGTAAAGACGCAAAGGTTAATCCCAAAATTGTAATTACAGGAATCAGGGCATTTTTTAAAGCATGGCTGATTAAAATTTGCCGTTCGGAAATGCCTCTAGCCCTTGCTGCTTCTATATAGTCGGCGCGGAGGGTTTGCTTGAGGTTGACGCGCACAATCCGCTCAAAAATCCCGCTTAGTAATACGCCCAAAGTTAGGCTAGGCAAGCATAGGTAGTACAATGCTGTAAAAAAGCTGCCTAAGTCGCCTTTGAGTAAACTATCAATGGTATAGAGTCCGGTGAAACCTACAGGAGTTATGGAAGACGCGGGAAAGCGCGAACCTAAAGGAAACCAGCCTAGCTGTACAGAAAAAACTAATTGTACGAGCATTCCTACCCAAAATAAAGGCAGTGCGTAAGTAATAATTCCAAACAATCGTCCCCCCACATCTAACCAAGAATTGGGACGAGAAGCAGAGATTGCGCCTACGGTAATGCCTACTATTAAAGCCGTCGCCATACTAAAAACTGCTAGTTCTACGGTAGCGGGGAAGTATTGCTTGATAGTGTCCCAAACTACTTCACCTTGGCTAGTAATAGACGTTCCCAAATCTAAGCGCAGCAGGCTACCTAAGTAACGCACGTATTGCAGCCACAGGGGGTCTAGTAGCCCCAACCGCAGGCGGTACTCTTGTTTGACACTTTCAGGGGCGCGGACTCCTAGCACCGCATCTACTGGGTCGCCAGGGGTCGCACGCAAGAGTAAAAATACAACGGTAGTGATTGTTAGCAGCATAAGCGGCACTAACAGCAAGCGAACGAGGATGTAATATTGCAGGGATTTGGATCTTGACATGATTTCAACCTTTGCTCATTTGCCAAAGTGGAAGTTTCAAAATCGGGTCTATTTGCAAGCCTTGCACTCCTTTTTGAGCAAAAGCATAGTCTTTTGTTTGCACCAAGGGAACGGCGGGTACATCGGTGGCTACTAATTCTTGAATTTCGGTGAAGATTTTTTGTCTGGCTTCGGGGTTTTGTGCTTGGCGCTGCTGGGCGATTAGTTTGTTCATGCGATCGCTATAATAAAACGATCCTTGGCTTTGACTCGCCCCTTCAGTGCAACCACCAGCTTCGCTACCTTTGATGCAGCCTAAAAAGGGTTGAATGTAGTTATCAGGATCGCCAAAGTCTGGATACCAATCTAATAAAGCTATTTGGTATAGTCCTTTGCCGATATCAGCGAAAAATGCCGTTGATTCTGCTGCTTGTGGTTGAATTTCAACTATCCCGGCTAATTTCTGACTGACGTATTCTCGCAACAGACTAGCTATTTGTTCTCTAGTTGTAGAAGTTGCGGGATAAAATACTTCTAACTTGAGCGGATTACTAGCGTTGTATCCCGCTTGGGCTAAAAGTTCTTTTGCTTTAGTTATATTGGCATCGTCATACTTAGTTTGAAAAATTGGCTGATGGCTGTCGAAGGTGTTAGGAATCATGCTGTACAAAGCTTCTGCTTGCTTTCTGTACACGCGATCAACAATTAGCGATCGGTCAATGGCGGCAGCTAATGCTTGTCTAACTACTACATTATCTAGGGGTTTTTGTTTCACATTTAGCATCATGTGGGTGACGACATTGCTTTTTTCTTCTAAAGCTTGCCATCCCTTTTGATTTGCTTGTTGTTTGAGACTTTCAACTTGATCGGGACTAAAGGCTAGGTAGGCAACATCTACCCCACCTTTGACAAAAGTATTGTACAAGTTAGCCGAACTACTAAGAATTTGAAAGTCAATGCCTGTATTGGGTGGTTTTGTACCCCAATACTTAGGAAAAGCATCCATTTTGACTAATTGCGGCGAAAATTCAACTAACTTGTAAGGGCCAGTACCGACAAAAGTTCCGGGTTTAAATTTGCCTACGCCAAGTTCGTAAGCTTTGGGAGAAACCGCACACATTCCTGGAAAAGCTAGTAAAGAAGGAAACGCTGCAAAGGCAGTTTTAAGTTTAATTGTTAATTCGTACTCCGCCGATGCTGTAACCGATTGCACCACATCGGATAACAACGAAGCAGGTTTGCCACCATTACTAATAAATCGATTTAACGAAAATGCCATAGCTGCGGCATTAAACGGCGTGTCGTCGTGGAAAATAACCCCTTGACGCAGGGGAATTATGTAAGTTAAACCATCGGGGCTAATTTTGGGTAAAGCTGTAGCTAGTTGGGGTTCAAGGTCGTTTGTGCCTAGCTTGTAGGTGTAAAGGCGATCGCTCAAACTTGTCATCACGTTATTACCCGCAAGTTCGTAATTATCCGCCGGATCGAGGGTACGCGGTTTTAAGGTTGTTCCTACACTCAAACGAGTATTAGTTACGGCGCTGGGGGTGGTGGTTTGGGTTGCGTTTGGACGGCTATTACAGCTAACTACTAGCAAACAACATATAGATGCTAAACCTAAAAATTTGAATATAGATATCCATTTTTTGACAGACAAGCGCAAATCAATCATGTTTGAAATTAACTACTCAATTAAATACAAGCAACAGCTTAGTTAAATTGAATAGTACAACGGAAATGATTTAGCATCCTTGGGCTTGACATAAACTCGCTGTTGTGGTTCTAAATTTAGTTCGTCAAAGCGATCGCGGCTAAGGTGTGCGGTAACTACTTGACCGTCATCTAATATTAATTCTGCCTGAATTTCCCAACCTAAATGAATTAACCGACTCACTCTTGCGGGTACGGTGCTGCCATTATTTGGATCTTTTTCGATTACTACGTCTTGAGGGCGTAAAAAGACTTCTGGAGACGCTGAGTGAAACCCATTACCTTGAAACATTTTGGAGTTACTAGGCAAAACATTGACGGGGCCGATAAAACTCATGACAAAGGCGGTAGCTGGATGATCGTAGATTTGGGCGGGTGTACCAATTTGTTCGACACTGCCTTTATTCATCACAACAATTTCATCGGCTACTTCCATCGCTTCTTCTTGGTCGTGGGTCACAAATACTGTTGTAACGTGAACCTCATCATGTAGCCGTCGCAGCCATGCTCTTAAATCTTTACGCACTTTGGCATCAAGAGCGCCGAAAGGTTCATCTAAAAGCAATACTTGGGGTTGCACCGCTAAGGCTCTAGCTAAGGCTACGCGCTGCCTTTGACCGCCCGATAATTGCGATGGATAGCGATCGCCTAGTCCCATTAATTGGATTAATTCTAGTAATTCATTTACCCGCGTTTTGATCTTCGCTTTGCTAGTCTTGCGAATATCTAAGCCAAAGGCGATATTTTGCCGCACTGTCAGATGTTTGAACAAAGCATAATGCTGAAACACAAAGCCAATATTGCGTTCTTGGACGCTTTGGGCGGTCGCATCGGTTCCTGTTAGCCAAATTTTGCCGTGATCAGGCATTTCTAGTCCCGCAATCAGCCGCAGTAACGTTGATTTGCCCGAACCTGAAGGCCCAAGTAAAGCTACTAAAGAGCCGCTTTTTATTTCTAGGTCAACTCCATCGACGGCTTGGAAACTGCCAAACTTTTTGGAGACGTTTTCAACGACAATGCCCACGACCGAACCTCTTTATAAAGTAGAAGGAGTTAAATCTAAAGGCGTGAATAACATGATCGTTTAACTCGATATTGCGATCGCCTTTGATCTTTAGCTTGTATTTCCCGGTTTATCTATAGGGATACAGTAGTTTTTATAGCATATATCTGATGGTGACAAAAGATCAGCGTCAAAAATGCCAAAATTGCCGATTGTTACTTAACTTTTATATGGAGTTGTTAAGCTGTATTTCAAAATAGGCAGATATTGCCCCTTTGGAGGTGAAAGAGCAAAAAGTCCGTGATACCATGCAATTCTTGCTGTAGAAGATTGGGAGAAGCGCTTTGACTTTACGAGTTGCGGTTGTTGGCTCAGGCCCGGCAGGTTCCTCTGCTGCGGAAACACTGGCTAAGGCGGGAATTGAGACTTTTTTGTTTGAACGCAAGCTAGACAATGCCAAGCCTTGCGGTGGGGCAATTCCTTTGTGTATGGTCAGTGAGTTTGATTTGCCACCACATATCATTGACCGTAAGGTGCGGAAGATGAAAATGATTTCGCCCTCCAACCGCGAAGTAGATATTAATTTGGTTAATGAAGACGAATATATTGGGATGTGTCGCCGCGAGGTGTTGGATGGTTTTATGCGCGATCGCGCAGCCAGCTTAGGTGCTAATTTAATTAATGCCACTGTCCATAAACTTGATATTCCCACCAACAATAGCGATCCTTATACAATCCACTATGTAGACCACAACGAAGGTGGTTCTCAAGGTGTAGCTAAAACTTTAAAAGTAGATGCAATTATTGGCGCTGATGGTGCTAATTCACGCATTGCTAAAGAAATTGATGCTGGGGATTATAACTATGCGATCGCTTTTCAAGAGCGCATCCGTTTACCTCAAGCTCAAATGGACTACTACAACGACTTAGCAGAGATGTATGTAGGCGATGATGTTTCGACAGATTTCTACGCTTGGGTTTTTCCCAAATACGACCACGTAGCCGTCGGTACAGGAACAATGCAGGTACACAAAGCTAGTATCAAACAATTACAAGCAGGTATCCGCGCACGCGCAGCCAAAAAATTAGTTGGCGGCGAAATCATCAAAG
>CAJQOK010000028.1 GCA_905479905.1 uncultured Aliterella sp. | reverse complement strand
TAGTGCGATCGCTCGCAAAGGGCGGTACAACCCACTGCAAGAAAAAGAAAACTCCAAAGGGAATTGCCCCATATAGTAACCAAGGGAGGCGACGACCCCAACGGCGAGATTGGGTTTTATCAGTCAAAACACCTACAATTGGGTCATTGACAGCATCCCAAACTTTGCCAATTAATAAAATACTCCCAGCGAGTCCTACAGGAATCCCGGCAACGTTTGTAAAGAAAATTAGTAGGAAAAAGACACTAATATTAGCAGTAATAGCCGGACCTAAATCTCCCGCACCATAGGCTAGTTTGGTGGAGAGGTTGAGTTTTTTAGTTTTAGGAATTAGGGGAAAATCTGCATCTGAAGAAAGATTGCTCATAGCACGGCAAGAAAGATTAAAATATTAGCTTTGCAATAAGTATTAGCTCACAATTGCCACTTTTATGCCAGATATTTATGTTTCTTGGTCAGAATACCACCAAAAAATCGAGCAATTGGCAGTCAAAATTTATCAATCAAACTGGCAGTTTGACCAAATTATCTGTCTTGCTAAAGGGGGTTTAAGAGTAGGCGATATTCTTTCGCGGATTTACAAGTTACCTTTGGGAATTTTGGCTACTTCCTCTTATACAGGTGAAGGGAAGCAAACAAGAGGAAGTTTGACGGTTGCCAAACACTTAACTATGACTAGCAGTGATTTGGGTTCTCACATCTTGTTAGTAGATGATTTAGTCGATTCGGGGGTGACAATTAAGCAAACAATTCCTTGGTTAAACAAAAATTACAGTTCGCAAATTCAAGAAATTCGCACCGCCGTACTTTGGTACAAAGCTTGTTCGGAAGTTGTCCCAGATTATTATGTAGATTATTTGACCGATAATCCTTGGATTCATCAGCCTTTTGAGCAATACGAGCAAATCGATTTAGCTGAACTGACGTTGAAAGCAGGCGCGTCTATCTCGAAAAATATCAACTAAATAGCCATAACCAAATTGGCAAAGTTACTAACAATCCCCCAGAACCTACAGCTAAAGCAGTAACGCTTAAATCGCGGTCAAGATTGTAAACTTCGGCAATTACTAAAGTAGCAAAAGCGGGAGGCATTGCCATCTGTAAAATGATCGCTAATTTTGCCGCCCCCGTTAATCCAAATAATGATAAACTACTGCCCAAAAGTAACGGCACTACTAGCATTTTGATACTCAAACTAATAGAGGCTTTTGGTAAGCTATGCCAAGAATCTAGCTGACGCAAACGCATACCAATTAACACCAACGACAAAGCAACAATTACCCAACCCAAAGCCTGTAAAGTTGTCTCCGCAAGCGTCGGTAAAGGGACTTGCCGAAATAGTAAACCAGTACCAAAACTCCATAAACTAGGATTAATAGCGACTTCTTTTACTAACTGCCATTGACTTTTCCCACCGCCACCATAAGCCGCCGCTAATACAACTCCCAATCCATACGCGCCCAGAGTTGTACCTAGCAAATCATAAAACAACGCATAGCCAAAGTATTGCGTCCCCACAAACGCCAAAGTTACCGGATAGCCCAAGTAACCTGTATTTCCTACCATTGCCGCTAAGATAAAACTACCTTGAGTAGGCTTACGCCAAGAATTTAGATCGGTTTTTTGGGAATGCCAATAAATCCACACCCACGCTAAACCCCCACCTAAAAAAATTGCCACCCAAGCAACAATTGGTGCAACCCAAATAGCTCCCGATAAATCTGCTTGACGCAAAAACGCCATAATGCTGAAGGGAACTCCTACCCAAAACAAAAATTGTCCTAAGTAGAGGGGAATAGTTGCCGGAATGCCACCTAACACAAACCCTAACAAAACTAAGGTAATTAGCGGTAAATAGAGTTGTAAAAGCTTCATCAACCACCAAAACGTAAAGATACTTTAAGCGTAGTTGTGAAGACTATAAAGCATCTCGGCACTTAATTACTCCTTAGTCTAAAATTGGCTAGTGGCGAGTCAACAATTGCAGGAATTGGTTTGTGGATAAGGCTAGGTTTTCTAAAAAACTAAAAAAGGTTCCGACCCGCTCTTTAGATGATATTCCAGAGGCATTAAGGGACAATCGTAAAATTACACCTCATCATCGCTCTAAATCGGTGACGATAATTGGTAGCGTAATAGGGTTAGGGCTAATTGGCGCTTTCGCCTTATTATGGTCTTTAACTGCCGCACCGCCCAAAGTTAGTAATCCAGTTACAACGGCTTTGCCTGCCACAAGTAATCGCCCAATTCCTGAAAACCTACTATTAGGACACTTTACTTATCCTGAAGCATCAATAAAAGATTTACAACCAATAAATAGCGATCGCCGTTTAAAACTTCGCAAAGCTGCCGCCCGACAATTTGATGCCATGAGCGCCTCTGCACGAGCTTCTGGAGTTGTGATAGTGCCAATTTCGGGTTTTCGCACGGTTAAAGACCAACAGCACTTATTTTTCGACGTGAAAGCGCAACGCGGACAAACTGCCACCAAACGAGCCGAAGTCAGCGCCCCGCCTGGATATAGCGAACATCATACGGGCTATGCAGTTGATATTGGTGATAGTCGATCCCCTGCTACAAATTTGAGTACCAACTTTGAAAAAACTAAAGCTTACAAGTGGTTGTCAGCCAATGCAGCGCGTTATAGCTTTGAATTGTCTTTTCCCAAAAATAACCGCCAAGGGGTAAGTTATGAGCCTTGGCATTGGCGTTATGTAGGCGATCGCCATAGCTTAGAAACCTTCTATAAAGCTCAAAATCTCAAATCTCGTCCTAATCCGTAGATCCCACCTGCTTTATACTTATTTATGGGCTACTACAAAGAATGCCAAAGCATCATTCCATATACCTTTGTCTGTAGCTAGTGCCTCAAGTTCTGTTAAGTATTCAGCCTTCAATTGCGCTATTTCCTCTTGTGCTAGTTGGAATACTTGATATCCACAAGCACTATTTGAGTTTCCCTGCCAAGCACGCTGGGCTTCGCTAAGATAGAAGCCGAATTGCTCTGTTTGAATTTCTATATCTTTAAAACCTGCTTTCTGTAACATTTCCAGGCACTTCTCAGGCGTACCGAGAATTTCGTTAGGATTAGGAACTATAACGCCGTAAGCTTGCAACTTTGCTCTATATAAGACAGATATTGTCATAGATGTTTCGGCAAAACAAGAAAAGGCAACGATTCCCTCTGGTTTTAGAAAGCGATACCACGAGCGCAATGCCGCCGGGATATCAGTTAGATATACAATTGCTGACGAGCATAATATGGCATCAAAACTATTATCAGGAAAGCTAAGATTATCTGCATCAGTTTCAATAAGTTCAACATTTGGTAATCCTTCAGCATCAATCTTGCTTTGTGCTTGCTTTAACATTCCTGAAGATATATCTACGCCGATTACTTTACCTTCATTGCCGACAATTTTTGCAGAGGCGATCGCCACTATTCCCGTACCAGTAGCTATATCTAAAACTTTTTGTCCGCTTTCAAGATTTGCAATTTCAACTAAACGGTTGGCAAAGCGATCACGCCATTGGTTGTCATAGTTGCTTCTAGAATTAAAGTCAGTAACTATTCTCTGCTTGTACTCGCTAAGATTTTCTGGCATTCAAAGTCTCCTAATCAGCTTTTTCCCTATCGTTGCTTAATTTCAGCCAACTAAATAAATCTGCTACAGTCAGGCGCAAATCTGCAACTAAATCGGGAACAGGTAGAACATCGTTTTGCGTTAGCAGTCTAGTTTGCTGTTTTGCTGGATAAACAAGCACGGATTTTTCCTTTGGATCGATGAGCCAACCTAATTTGCTGCCACAATCTAGACAGTGTAAGATATTGCCTGTCACTTTTGTTTGACTTTGATCTGGAGATAAAATCTCAATTGTCCAATCTGGAGCAATTGTAAATACATTAGCAATATCTCCATCTTCATCAACGGGTATTCTTGACCAAGCAAACAGCGTTACATCTGGTACGATTGAACGTCCCCCGAAGGTACAGCGCAATTCTGGAAATGCTAAAACAGTTTGTTTTGCTTCACCTACGTTGTTAAGAGCCGTAACCAGCTTACCTTGTAACTGGCTGTGTTTCCCTTGGGGCATTGGTTTTTGGAAAATTTGACCGTTAATATACTCGCTATAAGGTTTAGTTTCTGGTAATTTTAGAAACTCATCTAGGGTAATTTTTGTGGGTGCTTGTACCATAGTGCGATCGCCTCTTTACTAATATGCTAAATTAAAACTTTTTTCATAATCCAGTTTTGAATAATATGTACACCAACTTGCTCAAAACCTAGTTTTTGGTACAAGTGCAGAGCATTATCGTTTGTTGGATCGCAACAAGTGCGAAATTTGTTGATAACCATCGGCTTTTGCTTGGGCAAATAAATGGATTAATAAAGATTTTCCTAAACCTTTGTTTCTGCAACGGGGGAGAATAGCGATTGCAAGTTCTGGAGTGCGATCATCTACATATCCATAACCGGGGTTATCTGCATTAAAAACACGATACCAGGCTGCGCCCACAGGTGTTTGAGCGTCAAAAGTAATGAAGGCGCGATCGCTCTTACGCCCCCAATCTTGAACGTACTTTGCTAAATCAGGAGTTTGTAAAACATCTCGTGATGGTAAAATTTTTCCTTCTCGTACACAACGCAAGCTCCGAATTTCGTACAACATATCCCATAAAAAAGGTACATCCTCTCGATTAATTGCTCGAATACTATAAAAATCCATTCACAAAAAAGCGGACAAAATGCCCGCCAAAATAATTAACCTTTCACGCAGACAACTTGTTTTAAAGTTGCCACAATTTCCACTAAATCGGCTTGATTGCTCATCACTGTCTCTATTGACTTATAAGCGCCGGGAATTTCGTCTAAAACACCTTCATCTTTGCGGCATTCTACGCCCTTTGTTTGCTTGATCAAGTCGTCAAGGGTAAAGTTGAGCTTTGCCTTATTTCGAGACATCAAACGCCCTGCGCCATGACTGCAAGAGCAATAACTATCTGCATTACCTTTACCTTTAACAATGAAAGATTTTGCCCCCATTGAACCGGGAATAATACCGTAGTCTTCCTCTCGCGCTCGTACTGCACCTTTACGAGTTACGTATACATTCTCGCCAAAATGTACTTCTTTCTCGGCGTAATTGTGATGGCAATTGACCGATAGCAAAGGTTTAGTTGGTTTACCACCAGCCAAATGTTTTTCTACAATCCGCTTAAACCGCACCATCATCACATCTCGGTTAAAACGGGCGTAATTCTGCGCCCACTGCAAATCGTGCCAATAAGCTGCAAATTCTGGCGTACCAGCAACAAAGTAAGCTAAATCTTGATCGGGTAAACGTATATCTGCCAACTTAACTAATTCCTTAGCAGTGCTGATATGATTTTGAGCCAACATATTACCAATATTGCGCGAACCAGAATGCAACATTAGCCAAACTTGATCTTCGCTATCAACACAAACTTCTAAAAAGTGGTTTCCACCCCCAAGAGAACCCATTTGATTCATGGCTTTGCTTTCTAAATGTTGCACTCCCGAATGCAAATCTCTAAAATCAGCCCAACCTTGCCAATTAGTTACAGATTTCTCGACAACTTTATTTTGATTAAATCCAACGGGAATCTCTGCTTCAATATCCGAACGGATTTTTTTCAGCTTACCTTCTAGTTGTTCGGCGGTAAAAGGAGTCTTAATTGCACCCATTCCGCAACCAATATCAACGCCAATGGCCGCCGGAACGATCGCATCAGTAGTAGCGACTACCGATCCAACTAATGCACCTTTCCCTAAATGAACGTCTG
>CAJQOK010000027.1 GCA_905479905.1 uncultured Aliterella sp. | reverse complement strand
AAGTAGGAGGCGATCGCGTTGCTTTGGCAACTTTACCACTATCTTCTACTCAAACCCCTACTACCGTTGCCCCTAATTTAACTATTCCTGTCACACCAACTACTAGCCCGTTGCAAGGTATAGAACCCCTCCCTACACCGCCTACTAGCCCATCAGGGAATAATACTATTCCAGTTTTTCCGACAGCCCCCTCAAGTCCGCAACCGAGTACAGTTTCACCCTAAAGATAAGCTCAAGTTCTGCCAATTTACAGATGAATATTTCTAGACTAAATTAGTCTACTGGTATTGAGAATCTGTCGAAAATTAGGAGAATAAAATTATGCACTTTGATTTTGTAAGTTTGTTAATTGCTTGGTTAGTTAGTGCTTCAAGCTTGCTGATTGTGACCAAATTGCCTGTAGGGGTAGAAATTGATAGCCCAGCAAAAGCTTACACTTCCGCAGCAGTTTTAGGAGTTGTCGCCGCCGTTATCAATCCAATTTTGAAGGCAGTATTTTTTATTCCTAATCTGTTGACTTTTGGCTTGATTTCTGGGCTAGTTACGTTTATTGTTGCTGCGGTTGCTTTGGCAATTACAGCCAGTGCTGTAAGTGGTTTTCGCCTGCGTCAAGGGATTTGGAGCGCGTTAATTGGGGCTTTGGCGCTATCGGTTGTCAGTAACTTAATTTATGGTTTTGTGGCTGCTTAATTATTTTTAGCCCCCAGACTGGATGAGTTTGGGGGCATTGCTAGGCAGAAACTTGAATTTCGCCATTGCCTTCAAGCTCAAAAGCACTGTGAATTGCTTGTAGGGCTTTAACCCCTTCTTCTTGAGAGACAACGCAGCTAATTTTGATTTCTGAAGTTGCAATCATTTGGATGTTGATTTGCTGCTGGGCGAGAGACTGAAACATTTTAGCGGCAATTCCTGGTTGTCCGAGCATTCCTGCCCCAACGATACTTACTTTAGAAATCGCACTATCAACGATTATTTCACCCCAACCAAATTCTAGCGCCGCATTTTTTAAACTTTCTTTTGCCAATTCTGCGTCTAGTTGCGCCACCGTACAGGCAATATCGCGCTTGGGTACACCGTCAACTATACGACAGCGTTGAGATTGGATAATTGTATCAACACTAATACTATTTTCTGCTAATAATCCAAATAATCGGGCGGCAGTTCCGGGGCGATCGGGTACTTGTCTAATAGCCAAACGTGCTTGATTGAGGTCTAGAGCGACTCCCCGCACCGGAGGGATGGCAGTATTAATTTTTTGACTGGGAGCTTGTTTAGTGACTGCAAAGGCGGCACAAAGGGCATTAATAGAGCGATCGCCATCACTAGCATCAATTACGCAACTAACTTTGACTTCAGAAGTTGAAATCATTTGAATATTTACCCCCGCCTGCGATAAAGTAGCAAACATTTTCGCCGCTACTCCCGGACGACCAATCATCCCCGCGCCAGCAATGCTGACTTTGGCAATTTGCGGCTGAATCATTACTTCAGCTTCTTGGGGGGCGCAATCGCTATTAGAACGCAGTACAGGGGCGATCGCACTAGCTACAGCTTCCGCTCGTTTGAGCATGGGTGTAGTTACCGTAAAAGCTATATCGTTAGTATTGCCGTCGTGGATAGATTGAATGATTAAGTCAACATCCAAGTTTTGCTTGGCAATTTCGCCAAAGAGTCGCGCTGCTACTCCTGGGCGATCGGGTACACGCAATAAAGCCACCCTAGCTTGATCTGTATCTAATTCCACCCCATCCACCGGACGAGCAATTTCTAAGTCTACAAGGCTTCTTTCTTTGGGTATTGGCGACACTACCCGCGTACCAGGTTCATCACTCCAGCTAGAACGAACTACCAGTTCTACCCCGTAATTTCGAGCAATTTCTACGGCGCGAGGATGTAAAACTTTTGCACCCAAACTTGCTAGTTCTAGCATTTCATCGCAGGTAATTTCTGCCATCAACTGCGCTTGAGGTACTAAGCGCGGATCGGTAGTCAAAATTCCTGGTACGTCAGTATAAATTTCGCAATAATCAGCCTTTAAAGCGGCGGCTAAAGCAACGGCGGAAGTGTCGCTTCCACCACGTCCTAAAGTTGTAATTTCTAAGTCTAAGGTGTTGCTGATGCCCTGAAAGCCTGCAACGACGACAACTTTTCCCTCTTGCAATTGGCGATTAATTCTTTCAGGTTTAATGTGCAAAATTCGGGCGCGGCTATGTTCAGCTTCGGTAATAATGCCCACCTGCGCCCCCGTGAGCGAAATTGCTGGTTGTCCTAATTCTTGTAATGCCATCGCCAACAGGGCAATTGTTACCTGTTCTCCCGTAGAAAGTAGCATATCCATTTCCCGACGGCTGGGACTGGTAGAGATTTCTTGAGCTAATCGCACTAACCCATCGGTAGTTTTGCCCATTGCCGAAACTACCACAACTAAGGAGTTTCCCCCTTTGCAGAGTGCGATCGCTCTTTTTGCCACTGCTGTAATGCGTTCTACTGAACCAACAGAAGTACCACCGTATTTTTGAACTATTAGCGCCATAACCTTATACTCAACCCTGCTCCATTACAACGTTAGACTAAGTAGGGGTTAAGTGCTTACTATTATTTAATTTGATTAAATGTAGCTATTGCCGTTTTCGTTTAATGCAAATCCGCTTCCCAAACACCAATATAAATGCGATCGCGCTCATTTCTTTCAATCGTGCCTTTTAAGTTCCCTGTACTAAACGAATAACTCTTAGTTTGGCGTTGACGCACTTGTTGTAACCCGTTGTTAATATCTTCTGAAAAGTAATCGCCTAGCATTCCTTGTAAAGTAGATTGCATTACGTCTGATGCTACCGATTGAGCGAAAGCTACTTCAGTTTGGCGAATTTGCCCTGAATTGCGATCGTACAAGTAGCCTAAAGTAATCTGTTCCGGTTCTAATTCATAAATAACGGCGCGAGTATTACCCCAAATACCCCTTGTATTAGTTTTTGGTTTGCCAAAAGCAGCTTTGACAGTGCTTTCGGAAGTACCCGGCGGGAAACCAATTACTTTAGATTGAGTATTATTAGCTTTATTTTGGGTGGGGGTTGGCGTAGTAACTTCATTTTCTGTTACTGGTGAGGGGGAACTAGGTAAAACTTCCTGTATTGGAGAAGGCGATCGTTTGACTGCAATAGAATCTGGTGCAGGGGCATTTGTAGGTGCGGCGACATCAATTGACTTAAGAGCTTGATTTTGCCCAAAACTAAATATAGCTACAAATCCCGCCAACCCCGTAGCCAGCAAACCGCCGATAATTAAATTTCTTTTTCCCTTTCCTTGACTTACGGCTTCAGGGACATTTTTAGAGGGGGAAAATATTGTCGGCGACTGACTAGCGATAGGGCTTACAACCATAGTTGCAATTGGTACAGAAGCACCAATTGCTTGCATTGCTTCTAGCATTTTTTTGGCTGTAGTGTAGCGATCGCGCGGATGATATTTAATAGCGCGATCAAGGATGTCTGTTAACTCTTGACTCAGCTTTGTTACGTATTTGTGCCACAAAATCTCGCCAGTTTCCGAGTCTAATTCTAACTGTTGGGGATGTTTGCCTGTAAGCATATAGATCGCTGTCAAGCCTAAACTATATACGTCGCTGGCATAAATTGGTCTTCCGGCGGCTTGCTCTGGAGCCATAAAACCCGGTGTACCAACAACAATTGAGCGATCGCTTTTTCCTTGAGCATTAATTAC
>CAJQOK010000026.1 GCA_905479905.1 uncultured Aliterella sp. | reverse complement strand
GTCAACCCCGCCAGCAGACACCGAGAAGAAGGAGGAGAATTTAGTTGTTCGGCAAGTTCTGGTACAGATAAAGTAAAACCAATAGCCAAAAGCGTCTTAATAATGCGTTGCCATTGGGTTCGAGATAGCAACCCAGACAAGTAAGAATAAGTGCTATCAAGCGCAATACCAATTGCTACCGCTTCCCCATGTCGCAAGCGAAAATCACTCAATTGCTCTAACTTATGCGCCGCCCAATGACCGAAATCTAAAGGACGAGAAGAACCCAATTCAAAAGCATCGCCGCTACTCGCAATATGTTCTAAATGCAACTGAGCGCAACGATAAATTAACTGCTGCATAACTTCCATGTCTCGCCGCGCTAATTTTTTAGCATTAGAGACAATGAACTCAAAAAAGTCCAAGTCTTTGATTAAAGCTACCTTAATTGCTTCTGCAATGCCCGCTCGCCAATCGCGATCGCTTAAAGTAGTTAAAAAGTCAAAATCATTCAAAACAGCGTAAGGTGTGGCAAAACTACCTAAAAAGTTTTTCTTCCCAAAAGCATTAATCCCATTTTTTACCCCCACCGCCGAATCATTTTGCGCCAATGCAGTAGTAGGAATGCGAATTAACCTTACACCCCGATGTGCTGTAGCGGCGGCGTAGCCTACCATATCTAACACCGCTCCACCGCCAATTACTAAAACGTAGGAATGACGACACAACCCGACATTATTAATAACTTCGTGAATTTGAGTTAATAATTGTGGATCGTTTTTAGCCGCTTCTCCCCCAGGTACTACAATCGGATCTGTCGCTAAAGTTAATACCTGTCCGTAAAAGTCGATGTAATCGGTTATTTGGGTCAGTAGATGCGGATAATGTTCTATTAAACCAGAATCGACAATTGCGATCGCTCTTTTTGTCCCTTCTCCTTCAGCAACGATTGTTTGCGCTAGTAAAGGATTGCCTACAGAAAATATTCCTGTAGTAAATCGCACGTCATAGCGAAAACTAACTGGAACGCATTGCTCAATTGGTTGTATACTGTAACTGATTTTTGATTTAGTATTAGTTGTCATAGTTATTAAATAATTCCTAAATTTCTTTTTGTATTGCTTGGATAAATACTTCTACCGACTGCGAACCACTGATGCTAACTTTGTTGTTGATGACAAAAAACGGTACGCTGCTTATACCTTGATTTCTTGCTGCTTCTGCTTCTTCTACAACTTCAGCTAACGCCGCATCGCTACTTAATTGCTGCTTTAACTGCTTTTGGTCAAAGCCAAATTCTTTACCCAGAGAAACTAGGGTGTCAACATCGCCAATATTTAGTCCATCTTCAAAGTAAGCTTTATAAACAGCTTCGACAATGACGTTTTTATGGGTTTTTGGTGTCAGTGCAATTAGCCGATGAGAAAGCGTTGTATTTACAGCCAAAAAAACCTTGTCAAAATCTAGCTTGACTCCAGCTTTTGCACCAGATTGAGTGGCGTAACTAAATAGCTGTGTTAATTGATCTGCTCCTATCCCTTTTCGCATCTTCATAAAAGCGCGAAACCCTACTCCTTGAGCAGGAATTGAATCGTCTAGTAAAAAAGGATGCCAGCGTATCTCTATTGTCTGGTGGTCTAATAATGCGATCGCATCAAAGAGATGTTTTTTACCAATTCGACACCAAGGACAAGCAGTGTCATGAAAAATGTCAATCAACATAATTTAAGTTACTGCAAAGACTTTTGCTAGAGTTATAGACACAAATAACAACCCTAAAACAAGTAAGCCGTACAACCAGCCAGCAAAACCCGCCGCCATACTCGCGTCTAAAATAATTAGCGATAAAACCCCAGCTTTTACAGCTTTACGGATAATATCGGCATTAGGCTCCTTAGTTGCAGCAATAAAAGGTGGAAATACTTGCGCCGTTAATAAAGCTAAAAATGGTAAAGCCGCGATAGAGTAGCTTGGCAACAATCCTAAAGCTAATACTCCACCTAGGGCGATCGCCAGTAACAATAAAGCTAGTTTTCCTGTACTACTTTTACCGCCGTGTACTTCCCCACGACTAATGGCTGTAACTGCGGCAATATAAAAAATAGGAATGAGTGCTAAAAACCAACGCTCTGTAACCATTGCTGATGTTGCACTCACGCCCAAAAGTAAATTGCCACCACGACAAAGACCCATATTTATAGGACTTAATAAGGCATTGTGTTTGTTCCAGGCATCGTAAATTAATGCCCCCATTGCCACAAATACCGCAATCACAGCGCTTAATAACGAAACTTGAGCCGCCGCTACTACGCCTATGGTTAAAAGTACAATTCCTAAGCTAGTTGCGCCAAAGCGCGAAGCTTTACCTGTAGGAATTGGTCTTTCGGGGCGCTCTATGGCATCTAACTCGGCATCAAAAACATCATTAAACACCACGCCGCCGCCATAAAGCCCCGTTGTAGCCAAAATTAGCCAAGCTAAGGGAACTCCTAACTCTGCGCCGGAAGCTGCAAAACCTGTTAGGATATCTGCCCAAGCCGTAACAATATTGGCTGGGCGCATTAGTTGCAAATATGCCCAAAAACGAGTAGATAAGCTGTAATGTTGCTTTAATACAGTAGTCATGTATACCTCTACTCAATTAGGGCGTAATTACTCGCCGCTTCTACTATTGGCTCTTGTCCGCGTAAGACAGAATTATCATTAAATGATTGCCGTTGATCGATAGGTTGAGGATTTAACCAGTCAGACTCTTTCATTTGTCCGCTTTGACTGTAAGCTGTTAAAGCGTTTTGATAGCAAACAGTATTGACATCATTGGCGCAAATGCCCCGATCTAACATTAGTTGCGCTGTTTTTGGCACTGCTAAGGGGTCGCTGATGCCCCAATCGGCGCTGCTATCAACAATAATGCGATCGCTTCCATACTGACGCACAACCTCCACCATCCGCGCATTACCCATCTTTGTATGCGGGTAAATTGTAAAAGCTGCCCAAAAACCCCGATCTAAAACTTCCTTGACAGTTTCCTCATTATTGTGGTCAATAATTACTTTATTCGGATCTATTCCATGCTCAATTGCGACATCCATACTCCGGCTTGTCCCAGCTTTTTTGTTGCGATGAGGAGTGTGAATTAGCACCACCATATCTAACTCTTTGGCAAGTTCTAGCTGCGCTCTAAAACATTTATCTTCAGCTTTGGTCATGTCATCATAACCAATTTCGCCGATCGCAACTACACCTTCTTTACAAGCAAATAAAGGCAATAATTCCATAACTTCCGCCGCCAAAGCTTCGTTATTTGCTTCTTTAGGATTTAAGCCAATCGTGCAGTAATGGGCAATGCCAAATTGAGCCGAGCGAAAGCGCTCCCAGCCAACTAAACTACTAAAATAGTCTTGAAACGATCCAGCATTAGTCCGGGGTTGTCCTAGCCAAAAAGCAGGCTCAATTACAGCGACAATGCCTGATTCGCGCATAATCAGATAATCGTAAGTTGTCCGCGCGGTCATGTGAATATGGGGATCTATAAACATAGCTGAATGGGTAATTGGTAATGGGTAATTGGTAATGGGTAATTGGTAATGAACAATTCCTAAGAAGACAGGATTGCAAAAAGGAAAAATTATTACACTTTCAGCAATGCTATTTTTTTGAATTAATATGTTCTACTAATTGCCAAAGTTCCGGCGAAACAGTGCGATTAGCTGCCAATCGTTCGTTGGCGTAGTCGGTTAACATTTGAGCTAAAGTTGGATTAGCGCGACGTTCTAAGCCTTGAATTAGCCGCAAAGGACTACCTACAAATAGCGCCTTGAGTACCATTTGATTCCACGCCAATTCGTCGAAATAATCTTGCGGATAGGGATTGTACAACGCGATCGCATTAAATACAGGAATCATATTACTCCTTAATCCTTCTGCCGCCCTAAATCGATACTGTTCGGGGTATGGTAATAACGGCAAAGCTTGATAAAGAGCGACCAATTCCCCCATGTCGGCGGTAGTAAAAAGTTGCTCTAATTTTTGTAAATATTCTTCAGCACTGTTGTGAGGAAGCGCCAATAATAGTAAAGTACGAGCAGTCCCGTCGCTGTTCCACACTTGAGGTTGCCAATGCGATCGCACCTCTTGAGCGGCTTGCAATTGTTCCATTGTTAGCGATAACTTTTCTTTGCCTACATAGCGAGGTACAGCGCTAAAAGACGTAAAGAATACTCGCACTTCTGCGCCATCAGCAATCAGCTTACATTTGTTATCTAACCAAGCCAAACCCTCAGTAGTGGTATGTTGTGCCACCCACTGACGGAGTAAATCGGATGTGCCAGCGATCGCAGTTTTCATTTATGTTGCCTTTCTAAAATAGTCACTGTTTCAGCGCGTCTAAGTTAAAACACTAATTTTTATGATTAATAAAAATTAGTGTTTTATTGACAAAATCTTAATTGCTAGTTTTTCAAACTAAGCTTGCTTTTAGCTTTAAATTTCTTTGACCATACAAAATAGACTAATCCTAGTGCTAACAGCGATAGCACCGAACTAGGTTCGGGTACGGGTTCGCTGGGTATAGATCCAACATCAGGACACCCTAAAAAACAGGCGGGATTGCCTGTCGTAATATCAGTACCTGTCACTGCACTTATAGATGTAAATAATTCTGCAAGATCGCTATCAGAAAAGGTGCTGATATCCGAGCCATTACCTTTAGAAAGGATGAGTTGCTCAAAAGTTTGACTTTCACCCGCATCAAGATCGCCAGCTAATCCAGAAAGTTCTGTGCCAAACCCACCCACTAATGAACCAACTAAACCGTCAATATCTGACTTTAATTCTGGAAACAATGCTTGTAAGGTGGCAATATTTTGACTAGCCTCGCTCGCCGTAGGATCGTCACTTAGAAACCAATTGCCATTACCAATAACTACAGTGTTATCGGTAAGTACCCAGTTGCCGTTGCCAATGACTATGTTGTTCTTGCCAAAATCCCAATTACCATTGCCAATAGTCGAATTATCGCTACCAAAGCTCCAATTGCCATTACCAAGGGTAGAATTTTTACTTGCCGAGTCCCAGTACCAATTACCGTTACCGACAGTAGTGTTAGAACTTGCGTCTTCTCGAAGCCAGTTGCCATTACCAACAGTGGCGTTGTAACTTGCTGAGTCTATATTCCAATTTCCATTACCAATAGTGGCATTGTTACTACTCAAATCCCAATTACCAGTTCCAATGGTGGCATTGTTGCTACCAAAGTTTTGGTTTTCCGCAAAAAGATTTTCACCACTAGCCAAAGGATTTCCGCCGTTGGCTAAGGGGTTTTCACCATCGGCAAAGAGGTTGTAAATATCACCATTGGTAAAAGGGTTTTCCCCCTCAGCAAAGAGATTAGAAATATCGCCAGTAGTTAGAGGACTACCGCCACCCTCAAAGGGATTGCTACTACCGCCGCCGTTGCTATAAGGATTATTGCTACCATTACCAACAAAAAAGTTGCTAACGCTAGATTCATTATCTGCCATAAGTAAGAGTCCTCCTATTTGCGAACCAAAGTTATCGGAACCAGGATAAAAAGGCAAATTATTTAAGTCCTAAGAATTGACTATCTGCCTTTTTATCCAATACGTGTTTATTTGTTGAAAACTCTTGCTGTCCGCCGCCCGTGTTGCTTAAATTTAGCTGCTGCAATGCCTAAACCTATTACCGCTAGACCCAATATAGAAGAAGGCTCAGGTACTGGGGTACTTTCACCACCACCTGGCAATCCTTGGGGGCCGTTACCACCAAAAGCAGGTATACTACTGCTAGAAAATTCTTCAGGATTTACGCCGCCACCAAAAATCTCCCAAAAGCTGTCGTCATTAGCAAAAGGATTGACTGGAGTACCATTACTACTACCACTAGGAATTCCACCGCCAGAAGGAATACTAGGAATTCCACCGCCAGAAGGAGCGTTACCTGTGGGGTTGGAAGGGTTTACACCACCAGCAAAAATGTTCCAGAAGTTGTCACCAGCGAAGGGATTGCCACCGTAGGGCGAGTTTGCATCAAAGTTAGCGCCACCACTACCACCAAAGCTACTGCTACCACCTTGCGTGCCAAGATTACCGAAAATATCCGCTACTGTTAGGTTATTCCCGTCAGCGCCTTTGATATCCAACAATGCACCAAAGGGAGATTGTCTGAGCAATTCATTTAAGTCTTGAGTATTGCTACCATTGGTCGTGCTATCAGCCATTCTTACTCCTATTGGGGTTAATCCCAAAATTTGTGTATACAGT